>JBBRHH010000525.1:0-4451 GCA_038222915.1 Tepidisphaerales bacterium | reverse complement strand
CAAAACATTTTTATCTCTTCGAGAGAGAACTCTTCGGGCCTGAAGGGTGGCGTGCCCTTGGGGTGCTCGACAATCCCGTCATGGGGATGACGCATCACGGAAAGGACGTTGTCCTGCTGCTCGAGGGCGGGCAGTGGCAGTGGCGTTCATCGTCGCGCGTGCTCCCGGGACCGAACCTGCCGCGTTCGGCAGTGGCGATTGCGCTGGCGGGTGATGCCGATTCACTCTGGGCTCTGGCGATGGCTCCCACGCCGCAGGCTGCTACATCGACTGCGCCCGCCGCCACGACATTGCCCGAAGCCGCGTCGACGACGACCGTCGCGCAGGTGACTGTTCCGTACCTGTTTCATCTGGGTCCCAACACCTGGGACGCGGGCCTGCTTTTGCCGCCGGAGATCACGCGCGACATGCTGGCCAGAAGCGATTTTCGCATTCTCGCCGGTGCACCGACCATCGCGATTTCTCCAGATGCAAGCGATGTGCGTATACTGACGCTGGCCGCGGATAAAACCTGGCAGGAACTGCCGCCGATCCACTCGGGATTTTCCGTCTCCGCAATGAAATTGCTGGAGCGGTCCGGGCGTCGGATTCTCTGGGTGGGGGGGTCGGGTCCCGACGCCGCGGGGCAATTGTGGAACCTGGACCGCCGGGAGGTCCCGCCGGTTTCGCTTCAAATTGCCGGAGCCGTGCCCACATCGGATGAGATCGACATCACATTCGCCGGCGAGTTATACCGGTTGATCTTCCACCGCGATAACAATGTCTGGGAGCAGCGGTTTACGCAGCAGGGTGTTGCGAGCGGGGCTGTTCAGCAGCTCGAGCCGGCCGCGCCAACGCAGGACCAGAAGAGCAACTGGCTCTGGACGGCACTGATGGGCGTGCTATCTCTGTTGATGATCGTTGGTATTCGCCGCCAACGTAACGCGGAGGAGGCGAGCAAGCTTCCAGAGACCTATGTTCTTGCGCCGTATCTTCATCGCGCAGCAGCCGCGGTAATCGATGCGATCCCGGTGATCGCGGCAATCATTTTCTGTGCAGCGCGCCTGGACGTGCGAAAATACGGCGTCTCCAATGCACTCATTCGCGATCCGCTGGCGTCGGGCGTTCTGATCGCGGGCTTTGCCGTGTACCTCGCCCACACCATCATCGTGGAGTCATTTGCCGGCCGGTCTGTCGGAAAAATGATCATGGGGCTGACCGTTTCGACCCCCGATGGGAGCGTCCCCAGCCAGCGTCAGTTGCTGGTCCGGAATCTTCTGCGGCTTGTGGATGTTCCTGCCCCGCCGCCGATCATTGCCGTCGTCGACGTGCTGGTTGTCTTCTACTCGCCCATGCGCCAGCGGCTGGGCGACATCGCGGCGGGCACGGTTGTGATCCGGCGCGTACGGATGGACCGGATGCCGGTCGAAGGCCAAACCGCCGCCAAGGTCGACGTGCCGGAGCCTTCGATTGAATCATGAAATCAAGGGATAAGTGAGAACGGCCCCGGCGATGTTTTCGCCGGGGCCGTCTCGTGTCTGATCTTCCATTCCCGAAGCCTGAGGAAACTACTTCACGAATTCTTTGAGGTTCTTCAGCGGGCGGACCTTGACCACGCGACGCGCGGGCTTGGCCTTGAAGACCTGTTCGAGCTTGGTGAAGGGGTTGATTCCCTTGCGGGCCTTGGTTGCAGGCTTGTTGATCACATTGATCTTCATCAAGCCAGGAACAGTGAAGCTGCCGGGGCCCTTCTTGCCCAGGCTCTTCTTGATCTGCTCTGACAGTGCGTCGAAAACCGCCGAGACCTGCTTGCGGGTCAATTCGGTGGCGGTGGCCACTTCATTGAGGATCTCGCTCTTGGTTGGCGCCTTGCCATTGGGTGATGCTGCTGCTGCCATGTCGCTCCTTCTGTGAGAGAAATATTCGAAACCGGGCGTTTTTTACGGGGAAAACCATGCAAACGCAAGAGCCCGATGCATACGTAATGCGGAATTCTTCATAATTGAGAATCCTGCGCGGCTACAATGCGGTAGATGTGCGGCCGGTTTACTCTCATTCGTCTCGAAGACTTTCTCCACGATCTGCCGTGGATCGGGCCGCCGGAGTCACCGCTGCCCATGCGATACAACATCGCGCCCTCCCAGCCGATCGCGGCGGTGTTGAATCGCGAAAAGCCGCGCGTCGAGTTTGTCCACTGGGGATTGATTCCGCACTGGGCGAAGGATCCGGCGATTGGAAACCGGATGATCAACGCACGTGCCGAAGGACTCGCGGAGAAGCCGGCGTTTCGAACGGCAATTCGCCGCCGCCGCTGTATTGTTCCCGCCAGTGGATTCTACGAGTGGCGAAAAGAATCGGGCGGCAGCAAGACGCCGCTCTACATTCAATTGAAATCGCACAAGCCGCTGGCATTTGCCGGTCTGTGGGATGTGTGGCACGATCCGGCCGGCGGCGGAAGCGAGATTTCGTCGTGCACGATTATCACCACGACCCCCAACGCGTTAATGAAAACGATACACGATCGCATGCCCGCGATTCTCAAGCCGCAGGACTATCGAGCGTGGCTGGCGCCGGAGGAAAAAATTCCGGCCGAACTGCAGCAACTGCTGGTTCAATATCCGGCTGAAGAGATGGAGATGATGGAGGTTGGGAAATCGGTAAACAATACCCGTAATCTGGGGCCGGAGTGTCTGGAGCCTCCAGTAAAGGTTGAACAGCCAAAGGGCTTGTTTGATGACTTTTGACGCGATGTGAAAGAGCACCAGTAATGCGGCGGCGCCGTGCCAATTCTTCTGGAATATCTGTACCGCATTCGGGACGGCGATCAAAGCTTTCGCGCAGGTCGTAGCCACATGAAGCGCAAAGGCCGGTCAATCCTCGAAACTGTTTGAGCTTGTCGCCGCGTTTGGTCTTGATAACGAAATAGATAACTGCGATCGCCGTGGCAAGCACAATCGACCAAGCGCCAAGAAGGGACATCGACCACGCACCAAGCGCGACAAAACTAACTGCTCCGAACAAAACGAAGATTGCCATGATAGGTGTGACGGCATTGCCTCTGGCGAGAAGTCTGTCCATGACTTTCAAAGCAACCAGTGCCAGGCAGGCAACTGCACCGTATGCGCCAACATCGTCGGCTCGGCCCGCAATGAATGTCAGCGCGATGACTGCCAGCGAAAAAAAAAGCAGGCAATACATTTGAGATCTCGCTCATTGTGGAGGACCGGGTCCAAGCGTCGCCATGTTATACCCGTTCGGGTAGGTCCGCCGTCGCAATGCTGCTCATGGTCGGACATTCGACGCCAGCCGTAGCGCTCGTTGAATCGAATAGGTTCGAGGATGAATGTCGACAGGACGTGTAGAAAGTCTTCGTCGGGAATTTCGAATCGGCCATGAAGGTGGTTCATGCGCCGGATGGCGGCCCGGCCACGTTCCGAGTCGTGACCGAAATCCATGATCTCGGACCCGATGATGTCGGTGTCGTCGTAGTGCTTTTGCGCGGAACGCTGGAATTCAGCCGTCCGGTCAAGGAGAGACGAAACGCGCGGCGATCCGAAGGTACGAAAGAGCGCCAGTTCCAAAGCCCGGACCGTATCGAATGGGAAGTCGATGCGCGTGGAGAGAAAGACGATCCGCTGGTTATCGCGTTCAGGGTCAAGGGAGAGGATTTCGGAAAGGACCGGCGAGCGGAACATATCAGCCTCGGACTTGAACATATTGCGTAAAGGCTGGCGCTCGATAGCCGTCCTTGTGGCAAGAAACGGCCCCACTTGCGTTGCGCACATGACTTAGCGTACAATTCGGCGGTTAGCCGGGCGACCTGATCACTGGGCTGTGTGAATGAAGGTTGGCGAAGCGGGCGGAATGCCGCCGGGAACGAAGAATGTTCGCCGCCGCCAGTGGAGGGGCTTGTCGTCCTGGTTCTCATCTATTTTAAATGGCATTGGCACTGCTATGAATTGAACAGTACCCGTATCGGGAACGTAAGACTCGCACCAGGCGGTCACCCATCTATCCATGGTGTGACCTTTGGATTGGGCTGGCACGAGGGTTTTCCGAACTGGTGTAATTTCCCTGGTGGAAATCGGTGAAGGATCGCAACCTGGTTGCGAGTGTCCCCATAAATTACTTGACCCCTTTTACTTCAGTTGTCGCGGAGGAAGAATGAGACTGTGTCGGTGTGGCGGCTCGGATTCCAGTTGCTCGACGTGCTCGGGCGCTGGCGTGGTTCGCGGCGTACTTCCGCTTTTTGAAACCTTCTCCTCCCGGCAAGGCGGCGGTGGAGGCGGCGGCGGTGGTCGTGGACATGGTGGCGGCGGCGGTGGATATGGCGGAGGCGGCGGCGGTGGTCGCGGAGGCCACGGTCGCGGAGGCGGCGGCGGGGGAGGTGGGGGAGGTGGAGGAGGCGGTGGCCGCAGTCACGCTGGTGGTGGACATGGGGGAGGCGGACACGGCGGTGCACATGGGGGTGG
>JBBRHH010000524.1:0-4452 GCA_038222915.1 Tepidisphaerales bacterium | reverse complement strand
GTTTGGCGCGTTTGACTTCGTGGTTGGTGCGGAGCTGGTCGACGACGGGTGCGGCGGCGTGGCCGGAGAAGAACTGGCCGGGCCGGACGAAGCCGGCGACGGTGCCGTCGACGTTGGCGATGACGCCGAAGGCCTGGGTTGCGCCGGTCCAGATGATGGGACGGGCTTCGCCGTTGTTGGGTGACATCAGCAGGACCAGGGAGCCGATCTGGGGATTGGTCTGGCTGAGGACGACGGGGTGGCCGAAGGCTTTGTCGGCGAGGGCGGCGGGCTTTTCGATTTTGAGGAGGGTGATGTTGGTGGCTTTGTCGGAGCCGACGAATTTTGCGATGGCCTGCTGGTCGCCGACGGCGATTTTGACGCCTTTGTCGCCGACGGTTTCTTTTTCGATGTAGATGGGGACGAGGAAGTCGCCTTCGTCATCGAGGAGAAGGCCGACGTTGTTGGGGGCGAAGTCGGCGGCGGGGGCGAAGTTCATGACGAGCGGGCCGCCGGGGACGATTGCGCCGGTGACGTCGCGTTCGCCGCCGCTGTGGATTTCGATGGCGGTGGAGTTGTCGCGCGGGGTGAATTCGATGGAACCGTCGGCGTTGCGCTTAGCCCATGGGGTTTGTCCGGCGGGGGCGGTGGTGGGAGTGGCGGTTAAGGCGACGGCGTCGGACGGGGAGGTGGTGGGAGTGATGACGGTGGAGTATTGGGGGAGGGCGCCTTCGCGGCATGCTTTGCGTTGTTCTTCGAGTTTTTCGCGCACTTCTTTGGAGAGAAGGGGAGCGAGGGCGGGGTCGTCGAGGGGGTTGTTTTTGTCGGCCTCGGCGATGATCCATTTGGGGGCGGGGAGTTGTACGCGGACGACGCCGCGCTGCACTTCGTGATAGAGCTGGCGGAGTTCGCGGTCCAACTGGCCGAGCATGGGATAGGAGCCTTCGGACTGGGCGCGGGCTTTTCCGGCGCTCAGGAGCAGCGGGGCGATGATTGCGATTGCTACCATCGCACGGGATGCGAGGGATCTTGGTCGAAGATGGTTCCAGCTACAGCGCATTTAGAACTGATCTCCTCCGGCGGGCGTTACTGCGCCGCTGCGCACGCGTTCCTGATGTTCCTGCCAGCGGTTGAGGCCATCGGAGAGTTTCCTGGCCTGCTCGAGCGAATCGAAAGACTGTTTGGCGACGACGTTTCCGGAGTCGTCGACGAGGGAGACCTGATAGAGGATTTTTGCGCTGGCCTGCGGCTTTGCGGAGTCGGGGGTGCGGCCATGCCAGAGGACGCCGGCGAGGATGGCGATGCCGAGACAGGCGGCGACGGCTGAACCGTAGCGGACGGAGCGGGTGGCGAATCGGCGGAGCTCGTGCTTGCGGATGGAGGAATGGATGTTGGCGATGAGGCGGTCGGCGGCCTGGTCATCGGGATCATTGGCTTCCCAGAGTTTCTGGCAGAGGGCGCGCTCGTGGCGGAGCTCGGTCATAGCGGAAGCGAGGGCGGCGTCGGCGGCCATGCGGTGGCGCAGTTCGGCGGCCTCGGCGCGGGGGAGAGCTTCGTCGAGATAGGACTCGAGCAGTTCAAGATCGTTGTCACTTACCGCGTTCACTGTTTACTCCTCGACAGAACTTATTCGCATCACTTTTCGATCGCGTCGGTTTTTCGTTTCTCTTCCATAAAGCCTTTGAGCCGTTCGGCGAGTTGCCGGCGGCCGCGGTGGAGCCAGGTTTTTACCTGGGGGACCGAGGCGTTGAGGATTTCGGCGATCTGGACATAGGACATATTCTCATACTCACACAGGATCAGGGCGGCCCGAAAGTGCTCGGGCAGTTGCTCGATGGCCTTTCGGACGGTGGCCACCGTTTCGTCTTCCATCATGCCGGTCATCGGCGTGGATGAGCGGCCGGGATGGTCTTCGGCGACGACGCTCATTCGCGGGGCACGGAGCACACGGAGTGCTTCGTTGACAACCGTTCGCCGCATCAGGCCGCCGGGCTCGCGCCAGTCGTAGCGGTCGCGATGCTCGTACAGATTCAGTACAGCCTGCTGGACGATGTCTTCGGGGCTGGCGCGATTGCCGACGATGGCCCGTGCGATGGCCAACAGGCGCCTGGAGTGCGTCCGAACTGCAAGCTCAAAGAGTTCGGCCGTCGTCTCCGCCATACCCGAATCCGCACTACTCATAATGGAACACGCGCGTTTTACGGAAAAGTTACACACGACGGCGAAAGTTGCGTGTCCGATATTGCGTGGCGGCTTGAGAGCCGGCCGCGGATACGCCCAGTGCAGTCGTCGTTGTGTCATCATAGCGGAAGGCGGTGCTTTGCCGGTGATGCGGCGACGAGTGCCGCAGTTGATATAGTGGATTATTGCTAATCGAAGTGCCGTCAAATAAGGAAATGAGGAAAAGACACGATATCCCTAGTGTGCGTGATATAGTTCAAACACGGGCCGACAATACTGTTACAGAGAAGCGCATGTCCTCAGACTCAACTCCGAGCGTTCGTGTACTGCTGGTGGAGGATCATACCGACACCGCGCGGGCGATGCAGCGCCTGCTTTCGAGGGAGGGATATCACGTTTTGACGGCGAGCGGCGTGGGGGACGCGGTGCGGGTGGCTTCGGAGAACACTTTTGATGTGGTGGTTTCTGACATCGGGCTGCCGGATGGGGACGGGTGTGAGCTGATGAAACAACTCCTGGCCATGTATCCGATCAAAGGGATCGCGGTGACGGGATCGGGGTTTCCAGAGGACGTGGAAAAGTGCAGGCTGGCGGGGTTTGCGGCTCATATGCTCAAGCCGGTTCCGTTTGATAAGATTGTGGCGAAGTTGAAGGAGCTTACTGGGGTGGCGGGGGCGGCGGAGTAAGTGGGGTGAGGGGTAGAGGCCGAGGTGGGATTCGAACCCACGAATAACGGATTTGCAAGGCTTGATCCGACCTCATTTTCCCCGGTAAATTTCAGTAGATATTCGCGGTACAACCGCTGGTACAACTTCCAGCATGGAGTCCGCAGTGCGAAAACCTGTTAAGCCGTACCCCGATTACGCCCTGACGCCGCACGTCAAGGAATTTGCGATTGTTCTCGAACCCTAATTTCTGTCATCTGGATGGGGGCGTCTCTAGGCGATCCTCGCTAAATTCGCATTCATCGCATTTGTACTTTCGGCGGAATCCGCCAAGCGTGCCCATATCATCGGATCAGGTCGGCTACTCTTAAGTGAGAACGACGGCTTCCCACATCGAGGACAAGGTGGCAAGCCCGGTTTAGAAAGTTGTTGCAGTTTAGCTTGGAGGGTCAGAACTTCGGCCCGCAGATTGATATTCTCTTCCTGAATATCCATCATTGCTTGTCGAAGCTCCATGATCTTTTCCTGAGCTTCGATAGTGGCACCAGCCTTCAAAAGCTTGATGATGTCGGGGACGCTTGGAAGAGGCATAAGGACCATATCATCGAGCCTGAGCGGCTAACGGACGAAACTATGGCAGCTAACGAACCGGTAGAAAAGCTTATAAACCTGATCGCTGCGATTCAAGACGATCTCGACTTCTATAACCAACTATTCGGCACCGAGGAACGAGTCGCGCTGCTGAACCGGCGAACGCCTGAAATCTTCGGACGGCTTCAACGGGCGCTCATTGATTCGATCATTCTTGAAATTGCCAAGCTATTCGACCCTGCCAAGATGGGTCGCGATAAGAAAGAAACACTTTCTCTGCTAGGTGTTGTTGAGTCGCTCGCCCTTGATCCCATCGAGATGGATCGTCTGATGGCGGAAATACGAACAATCAAATTGAAACTGCCCGCGATTATGGATCAGCGACATGGTCGAATTGCACATACCAACAAGTCTATCGCATTGGGTTTGGCTGTATTAGACGCAGTGAGCCGAGATTCAATACTGGATGCTCTTAACGACGTTAAGGTGCTGGCGCGTTCCATCCTTAAAGCTGGACCTGGCCACGAGCTTGCTAACCAGATCCTGCGACTTCCGCCCCAAGATTGGACGTCGCAGCAGCTTTTCGCCGTGCTGAGTGCAGGCAATCGGGTAATGGACGAAGAGCAGAAAAATCGTCGTGCGGCATGGTTGGGCAGACATGGTCTGAATGACAATGAAATGCCGGTGGATTACGATCCCGGCGAAAGAGACTAGCACCGCTCAGAGGAACGGTAGTCTGTACATCTGTCCCTGCCCCACGGTACAACCCGAGAATCCGGGTACAACCGTACAACCCGGTACAATCGTAACCCGGTTTTTTACGTCGTAAGACGGGGTACGGCGGGTAATGGGTCAACCCGCTCTAAATGACCCGCGAGCCGCGAAAGACCTGAATTTGCTAGCCCGACCTTCGCACGTTCATTCAATTTCTAGAAATCTTCGGCTGTTTTTCCGCGTTGCCAAGTCGCCAATTGGGTTTGATCTTTGTTTTGGCGTGTAGTGCAGACCTACGGTCTTGAATTGACGACGGACGATC
>JBBRHH010000523.1:0-4461 GCA_038222915.1 Tepidisphaerales bacterium | reverse complement strand
CAATCCCAGGCGGCCTGGTCGCCACTGCCCACGCGTCAAGAAGCGTCGGATGATGCCGTACGATCTAATGAACAAGCCTCGCGCGCAATACGCACAAGCCGCGACAGCGCAGGATGTTGAGCCTTAAGCGAATGGCATTCGCTTCAGACTCCTTTTCCGCGCCTATGGACGATCTATGAAGACGCCGTAAATAGAAATAGCGAATGCGTTAAATTGGAGCAAGAATGGTCGTGCGAGCGATGGTTGTCTGCTGGCGCAACGCGATTGAATGGCTAAGGTCGCTGGAGATTTCTGATCAAAACCCTGAAAATGCACGACGTTGATTTGGACTATTCCAGCACATCCACGGACACAACGCCCGTCACCAAGCTCCGACATCGCATCCTGCAATTCCTCTTGACCACGTCCCTTATCCTCGCCATCACCAGCGCAGTCCTCTGGGCCGAAAGCTATCGCCAGACCTGGGAGTTTTATTGGGAAGGCCCGCCCGCTCAATTCCTCAATTTCCCTTCGACTGGAGGGCGAGTATGTTGGCCTATTCCGCGGAGTGATCGATATCCAGAAGCGATATAAAAGCCTCGGCGGCTACCACCCGCAACCTGGCCCATTCGCCATGGGCATCTCAAAGGGGCCGAGGCGATCCGACCACCAGTTCAACTACGGATGGACTTCTGCGGGCTGGTCAAAGCTCGGCTTCGGTTACGGAGAAGCGCGGAACGATTGGTGCCTCGTCATACCGTGCTGGTTCCTCACCCTCCGCCTCGCCCTCCCTGCCACCCTCCGCCACGTCCATCTCCGGCGAAAACGCCAAATCGTTGATCGCATCCGCACCAAAATCTGTCTCCAATGTGGCTACGGTCTCCGAGCCTGCAAAAACCGTTGTCCCGAATGCGGCTCGGGCATCCCCGTGCTCGAAGGCGAAACAAAGTCCCGCCAAGCCCTTCTTCTTGATCGGCCGCGTTAGCGTTCGTAGTCAACTAGCGCCGTTGCGGCGCGCTCGGCCGGTAGCGATCCATCCGACATCGCCTAAAATAGAACGCAGATGACTACTCTCAAGCTCCTGCTTCGAAACCTTTTTTACTTTCGCGCTGCCAATCTTGCCGCGGTGGTTGGGATGGCGGTTGCCACTGCCGTGCTCACTGGGGCGCTGATGGTTGGCGACAGTGTCCGCGCTAGTTTGCGCGACCTTGCCGTGCGGCGGCTTGGGAAGGTGGACGATGCGCTGATGGCTAGTCGATTCTTCAATGAAGATCTTGCTGGGCGGATTTCGGCGGACAAGGACTTTCATCAGCAGTATCAGCAGTGTGTGCCCGGCGTCATTCTTCGCGGCGGGGCCGTGCGCGACGATAGCTCGTCCAATGCCAAAGACCGGCCGGCGACCGCAGGGGTTCAGATCGCTGCCCTCGGCGACTGGATTCCAGTTCCGGCCGGCAAGAGTCTGATCAATTCGACTGTCGCCAATAATCTTGCCGATTCGCATGGCCCGGCCGACGCCGGGGCTTCGCTGCTTCTTAATCTTCCCGCGATTTCTGACGCTCCGCGCGACGCGACGATGGCGCGCCGCGAACGCAGCGAAACCACGGCCGTTCTGCATGCCGTCGTCCTGGGCCTTACCACGGACAACATGGCGACGCTTTTCAACCTGGCCGGCGGGCAGCGCACGCCGCAGAATATCTGGACGAATCTCCCTGACCTTCAATCCGCCATCGGCCAGCCTAGAAAGGCGAACGTGCTGCTGGTCAGCGCCACCTACCCTGGCGCGGATAATCTGAACAAGATTCTCCGGCGCGTTGTTTCGCTCGACGATTACGGCCTTTGGATATCCCGCTCAAAAACCTCGGCCGATGCGTCCCTAGTCTCGCAATCCACTTACATTGCCCCGGCCGTTGATGACGCCGCGGCGGATGTTTCCAAGGACTTGAACATCCACTTGCAGCGCGTCCTCATTTACATGGTCAACACTGCCATCGTCCTGCCGGACGGCGCGACCACCCGCCCGGCCTCGCGGCCAGTTGTCGACACTACGCAACCTTCCACCGGCCCGCGGCTTCGCAAGCCGCGCCATTCCTCGACCGAGCACGAAACGCACTATGCTGTGGCCGCCGGGATCAGCGACATCGACGGCAAGGCGCTGGCGGACGACGAGATTGCCATTAACCAGTACACGGCCGACCAGATCGGCGCGAAGGTCGGCGCCCGCATTCGCCTTGACTATTACAAGCGCGAGCCCAACGGCGTGCTGGTTGAAGTTCGCAGCGACAGCCCTGCCATCGGCCTTATTTTTCGCGTCGCACACATCCTCCCCATGACGGGCGTTGGCGCGGACGCCTCGCTTACGCCAACCTTTAAAGGGCTGACGGATGCCGACTCCATTGCCAACTGGGATCCGCCGGCCGGCCTCACCATCGACAAAAATCTTGTCAGCGACGAAGACGAGCAATACTGGAACAAGTACCACGCCGCCCCGAAATTTTTCGTCAATTACGCGACCGCCAAACGGCTCTGGGGGCAGGCGTTTGGCGAGCTTACGAGCATCCGCATCCCGGCCGACCGCGCCGAGGAATTTCAAACCGAGCTCCGCAACCGCATCGACCCCGCGAAGATGGGCCTGGTCTTTCGCGATGTGAAGAACGAGCAGCTTGCCGCGGCGAGTGGTGGAACGGATTTCTCTGACTTGTTCATCGCGTTCAGCTTCTTCATTATCGTGGCGGCCGCACTGCTGCTGGGCATGCTTCTGCGCCTTGGCATCGAACAGCGCGCCCGGCAGTTTGGCACGCTGGCCGCGATCGGGTTTGCTCCGAAGACATTGCGCTGGCTGACCGTCATTGAAGGGATGTTCCTCGCCCTGATCGGCGGCCTCGTCGGCCTGGGCGGCGCTGTGGGCTATACCGCGTTCATCGTCCATGGCCTTCGCACCTGGTGGCGCGACGCCATTGGCACCACTGAAATGCAGCTGACCGTTGTCCCGATGACGCTCGTGACGGGTCTTACCATCAGCCTGATCCTGGCGCTGCTTACCATTTTCTGGTCACTGCGGCGCGTGCGAAAGACTTCCGTGATCGCCCTCATGGGCGGGCGCATTGACGCTGACAGCGCGAGGCCGGCGAAGAATCGCCCCTTCCTCTCCCGCCTCGGCCTGATCGTTGGGGTTCTCTCGTTTGTGGGCGCGCTTGCCATGCTTGGCGCGGCCGCCGTAAAAAAAATGAACGTGCAGGAAGCGTTTCTGGGTGGCGGTTTCCTGATGCTCGTCGCCGTGCTCATTTTCCTTCGCGGCCGGCTCAAGCCGCGCCTCTCCGCCGATCGTCCGCAGCTTGGGGCGAGCGGATTTCCGATCGCCGCCCTTGCGATGCGCAACGCGTCGCGGCATGGCACCCGCAGCATGCTGACCATCGCGTTGATCGCAGTTGCGACATTTACGCTGATCACGGTCGCTGCCATGCGCAAGGGCGCTCCGCGGGACTGGGCCGACAAGACCTCCGGCGCGGGCGGCTTCGCGTTTGTATTGCAGGCCGACATTCCGCTTGAAGGCGATCTCAACACGCCTGTCGGCCGGGACATCGTTGGCCTGACCAACGCCAAAGACCCTCTTTGGAAGAATGTCACTTTTATCTCCATGCGCTCCTGGGCCGGGCAGGACATCAGTTGCCTTAACATTACCAAGCCGACCCAGCCAACCATTCTCGCTGTGCCGCACAGCCTTGTGGAAAGAAAGGCGTTCAGCTTCGCCCGCACTGAGGAGAAGGTTGAAAACCCGTGGGCCCTGTTGGAAAAGCCCATCGATAAGGACGAAGTGCCTGTGGTGGCTGATGATGAGACCGCCGAATACATCCTGAAGCTGGAACTTGGCAAGAGCATGCCGCTTGTCGATCAGGCCGGCCGCACTCGGAAGCTCAAGCTCGTTGGCACACTCAAGGGCAGCATTTTTCAGAGCCAGATGCTGATGGGAGAGGCTAACTTTCAACAACTCTTTCCGAACCAGAGTGGGTACAGCATGGTCCTTGCCGATGCGCCCGGGGCGCTCGCCGATCAACTGCGGCTTTCTCTTCCGCGCGAGCTGGATGAATATTCGGTTGCGGCCGAGACAACCGCGGCGCGGCTTCAGATGTTTAACCAGATTGCCGACACTTACCTCTCGACGTTTCAGGCGCTGGGGGCGCTGGGCCTTATGCTCGGCACGATCGGCCTTGCGGTTGTGCTGATCCGTAGCCTGATCGAACGCCGCAGCGAACTGGCGATTCTTGCCGCGCTTGGCTTTGGAACGGGCGCGCGGCTTCGGCTGGTTTTGGCTGAGAATGTGTGGTTGCTTCTGCTGGGGCTGGCGGCCGGGATTGTTTGCGCGCTGGTGGCGATCGTTCCAGCGCTTTCGGTGGGGGCGCGCGGCGTCAACCCTGGCGCGCTGGTCGGGATGGTCGGGATGATTCTGGTGACGGGGCTGGTTGCGCTGATCGCCGCTACCCTGCT
>JBBRHH010000522.1:0-4464 GCA_038222915.1 Tepidisphaerales bacterium | reverse complement strand
TCATCGCCAATCCGGATCAGAAGCAGTTGGCCGGCGAAGAGCACGAAATCACCATCGTGTTTACCGATCTCGCCGGATTTACGGCGATGACCGAGAGACTACGCGAGCGGGCAGTACATCTTCTGAATATCTACATGGGCCGGATGGTGCCGGTCATTCGCGCGCACGGCGGATACATCAACAAATTTCTCGGCGACGGCATCATGTTCTTCCACGGCGCACCGGCGAAGAACCCGCGCCACGCGCAGAACGCGGTGTCGGCCGTCTTGAAGATGCATATCGCCTTGAAACAACTGAACGTGGAACTGCTGGAGCAGGATCTACCGATGCTTGGAATGCGCGCGGGTGTGACGAGCGGAAAAGTGATTGTCGGTGACGCGGGGCCGGCCGACGGTTGCGACTACACGGCGCTCGGAAATGAAGTGAACCTGGCGGCACGGCTCGAGCACGCCAATGTAAATTTTGCCTCGCAGACGCTGATCAATGAACGCGCGGCCGACCTGCTTGAAGGGGAATATCTGCTGCGATGCATGGGTAAACTGCAGGTGGTGGGGCAGAAGATTCCCGTGACCACCTATGAGCCGCTGTGCCCGACGGCAGAGGCGACTGACGAACTGAAGGAATTGGCGCATCTTACGTCGCGCATTGTTGAGCCGTATCTTGGCGGGGCGTTTAGCGACTGTTTGAAAGCATGCGATGAGATCGACAAACTCGACAACGCGCGGCTGACACGGCTGATCCGGGTTTATCGAGACGAGTGTGCGCGGAATATCGAAAATCCGCCGACGGACTTCGACGGGGTGATCGTGCTGACAGAGAAGTAGATCGCCAGCGGGGAATTATTATGAGTGACACGCCAATCGTTGCAGGCCGTCGATGGTTGGCGGTGCGGCGTTGTCCGGCGCTTTGGGCGGCGATCTGTTTCGTCGCTGGGGTTTTGCTGCACGGCTTGAAGCCGCGCTGGCCAGGGTTGTTTGTCGGGATCGGGGCGGGGCTGGCCATTCTGACATTGGTCATCCCGCCCCGGCAAGATTTTCTTTCCAATGTTGTTTTAAGCCTGTCGATTTTGGCTGCTGGATTGGCTGCCGGGCAGTTGTCGGCCTTTTGCTATTCGCGCGATGACATTGGAATTTATGCCGCTGAGGAGCCGCGGCTCGCGGAGTTGGAACTCCGGCTGTCCGAGCCGCCCCGGGTCATTGTGACGCCCGTGCAAAGTGGGCGGCGGCCTGTGCCGGATCGGCAGATCGTGCGTTGCGCCGCGTTGCGGGTGCGATGTGCGGACAGATGGCATGAGGCGAACGGAAATGTCGCGGTCAGCATCAGCCACGTTCATCCGAAGCTTGTGGCTGGCCAGCACGTACGCGTCTATGGGATGCTGGAGCAACCCGCGCCGGCAATGAATCCCGGGGAGTTTGACTATGCCCGCTATCTTCGCAACGAACGCGTGTTGGCCTCGCTGCATGTGTCGCACGTGGAGAATATTCAGATTCTGGAGACCGGGTTTGGCGGCCTTCTCAATGGCCTGCGGGAGAAGACGCGGCATCTGCTGGACCGAGGATTCGATCCAGGCCGGTCGGTGGATCATTCGGTGCTGCGGGCACTGGTGTTGGGCGATCACGATGCGCAGATGGCGGATGTTCAGGATGATTTTGCCCGCACCGGCACGGCCCATCTGCTGGCGATCAGCGGATTGCACGTAGCGATCCTGGCGGCGTGCATTTACATGCTTTGTCGCTGTCTCTTTTTGCACCCGCGAACCGCGGCGATTGTCTGCATGAGCGCTGTAGTTTTGTACGCACTTGCGGCGACGCCCTCGGTGGCTGTGGCGCGTGCGGCAATGATGTGCGTGATTCTGCTGATGGGCTCAGTGATCCGGCGGACCTTAAGTGCCCTGCAACTGCTCGGACTGGCGGCGCTGCTGATGCTCATCTATGCGCCGATGGATGTCTACTCGGCCGGCTTTCAGTTGTCATTCATGGCGGTTCTGGGACTTGTGCTCGGGGCGCGGCATGTGGAGCTCTTGTTCGGGCGGCAGGAGAGCGAATTCGATCGCCTGACCCGGCCGCGCGTACAGCTAACGCGGCGGCAACGGTGGACGAAGAAGCTGCTCCGAAAACCGCGCGAGATGCTGTCGGCCGGGATCGTCGCGTGGGTCGTGACAGCGCCGCTCGTCTGTCTTCAATTTGATCAGGTCAATCCGTATGCGGTGTTGATGGGAGTTTTGATGGTGTTTCCAGTATTCGCTGCACTTGTAGCGGGATTTGTGAAGATTGGGCTGACCCTGCTGCTGCCGAGTCTGTCGCACCAGTGGGCGGTGATGGCGGCGTGGCCGGTCAGTTGGATGCGGCATCTGGTGGATTGGCTGGCTCGACTGCCGGGAGCTGAGATTGGGCTTGCGCCGCCAGGGGTTTGGGTGATTATTGTTTATTACGTGGTGGTTGGTACGGCGCTGGCCTTGGCGGTTTGGTGGAATCAGCGCGAGAAGGAAGAGCCCCCACCTTCAGTACCGGGTGGGGGGGCAGCGCAAAGTCATGCATCGCCCCTGCACGTCGGGTTGGGACGGTGGGCTCTGATTGTTGTGATGCTCGCCGCGCCGTTGTTGCTGGCGGTGCGCGGGAGGGCCGGGCGTGGCGAGATGCGCCTTACGCTTCTGTCCGTGGGAGCGGGGCAGTGCGGCGTGTTGGAGTTGCCTTCAGGGGGGACCTTTTTAATTGATGCGGGATCGTCGACGGTCACCGATGTTTCACGGAAGATTCTGGTCCCGTATCTGCGCCACAACGCGGACCGGTCGATCGATGGGATTGTGTTGAGCCATCCGGATTTCGACCACATTGGCGCGGCCGGCGAGATGGCGGATCGCTTTGGGAAAATGCGGGTGATGATCAGCCCTCTATTCCGCCAGCAATCTCGTCGGGATGGGGCCGCGCAGGAAGTTTTGTCGCGGCTGAAAGATTCGGCGTGCACTTTTCAGACGATTTCCGGGCCGGGTCGCGTTCAACTGGACGATGAGACGGTGATGGAAGTGCTTTGGCCCGGGCGAGAGATGCAGTCGACGAATCGGAACAATACCGGCCTTGTCCTGCGGATCACCTGCCGTGGCCGATCGATCCTGATGCCCGCGGATATTCAGGCCGAGGCCGAGGCCGCGATGATTTCTGCTGAGGCCGCGTTGAAGAGCGACGTACTGGTTGCGCCGCACCATGGAAGTGCAGAAGTGACGACAGCCGATTTCGTCCGGGCGGTGGACCCATCGCTTGTGTTGTCGTCCAATGCCCATCGCCTGAGCCACAAGCAGTTGGAGTTTGACAGGATCGTGGAAGGCCGGCGGTTTTATCGAACGGATCGGTGGGGGGCGGTAACAGTTGTGGTGGATCGGATAGGAAAGCTGAATGTGCGGACGTTTTTGGACAAGGGTCGCGAGTAGGATGTCGAGCAAATGTTGAAAGCGCAACGGAAACATCCTCGTCGGCGACTGCGAATCGGATTGATTTCATTGGTAGTGCTTGCGCTTGCAGGCGGCGGATATTGGTGGTGGGATCGACGCCAGCCATGTCCGCCGACGAAAATCTATCAGGGCGTGATTTATCGTTGTGAGCGGATGCCAGAGACGCCCGAGAGTGGGGGACTCGTGCACATTGTGGAAGTGGATATGACTGCACCGGGGGTCGAGCCGTATGTGACAAACATTGATCCGGTGGCCAAGGCCCATGGATGGGAGTACACGCTGGACTATGTGGGCCGCGTGGTGAAGGAGAAGCATCTGGCGGTGGGCGTGAACGGAACATTGTTTGGATCCAACTCCGGCTGGGTGCGGATGCGCGGCGATGAAGCGCGGTCCACGGAGACCGTTGTTTCCGAGCACCTGGTGAATCATCCCGACCCGATCAGTTTCATGCTTTGGTTCGACGATGATTTCACGCCACATCTTGAGCATGACCGGCCAGCTACAGCGCAGACACTGGCGCGAATGCGGTTTGGGATTGGCGGGCAGGAGGAGATTCTGCAAAATGGAAAGCCTAGGCCAGGCACGACGACGACGCCGGATCACAGGACAATGCTGGCCGTCGACACCAGCCGAAAGCGCCTATGGATCGCTGTCTTTGAAAAGGCGTCGTTTCGCGCGGCAGCGGAGAAACTCGGGCAGTTGGGAGCAGTTCAGGGCATGATGCTGGATGGTGGTACGTCGAGCGCGATGGCGCTCGGGGACGACGCAAACGGAGTGCGCTCGGGGGTAGTGATGGGAAATTGGCGGCCGGTGCCGGTCCAATTCGGGATACGGGCTCGGCCAATTCAGAAGTAAGGAATCCTTACATAGGAATCGTTGTTAATGAAGCTTATTTCCATCTTACTGTTGGCGGTTTCAACGTGCTTTGCCGCGGAGGGCGATAAGCCGGCGAAGGAAGTTGCGCAGGCGCCGGACGGATCAATCGCGCTTTGGCCGCGAACCGCGGAAATCAAAGGCGG
>JBBRHH010000521.1:0-4470 GCA_038222915.1 Tepidisphaerales bacterium | reverse complement strand
CTACCTGCTGCCGATCATGCCGGCCCAGGCGATCATGGTGGCCGGCGCGATTGTCAGCATGATCGGCTGCGTGCGCAAGTTTGGTTCGGCGCCCTGGATCCAGGCAATTGTTCTCGGCCAGCGGCTCGTCGGGGTCTGTATCGCCATGATCCTCGCCTTCCTGCTCATTACCAACCTTCTCGATTGGCCCGGCGTGAAGCAACTTTGGCCGACGTTTACGGCCGGTCTTCAAACCGCCAGCGGAGTCAAATTCGTGCTCGCTGCCGTCGCAATCTTGGCCGCGGGCTGGCCACTTCAATCTTACGCACGAAGAACTCTCTCCCGCTGGTTCGTCGTGCAAGCGTTCGCCTATGCATCTCTCTTCTGGCTGTTTCTCAACCTCTACAGCCCAGTTTGGGAAAACGCGCGATCCGTCAGGCCGATCGCGAAGATGCTCGCTAACACGTCGGTCTCGCGGCAACGCGCCGATGAAAATCTTCTTTTCTATCTGCCGTTGGTCGACAAAAATCGCGACACCGCGTCCAAGACATTCGTCGTGCTTGAAGACCGAGGCAAAAGACCTCTCCCGGACGACGTCGGCGATTTCGCCCAGGACGCGCCCGGCCGGACCATCGAATCGGTGCGCGAGATCGACATCGAGCGAGATTCGCCGAGAAATCATTGGCGTCTTTTCGAGCTGCGCATGAAGTCTAAGGTTGGCAGCGTAGAATAGCTCCATGATCTGGCTCTGGTTTTTCCTGCTCGGCGTGGTCCTGTTGCTCGGCGTCGTGCTCACGCTTCTCACGCTCCCCGGCGTCTGGCTCATGTGGCTCGCCGCCGCCGGGTATGGGTGGAAAACCGGCTGGAACTACATCGGTCCAAAGACAATGCTCGCGCTCTTCGCTCTCGCCGCCGTCAGCGAGATCATCGAATCCACCGCTGGCTCGGCCGGCGCAAAAAAGGCCGGTGGCAGCAAACGCGCCATGTGGGGCGCACTCCTTGGCGGCATCGTCGGCGGTATCGTCTTCACCATCCCAATCCCCATCCCGATTGTCGGAACCGTCATTGGCATCTGTCTTGGAACGTTCCTTGGCGCCATGCTTGCCGAATTCAGCGGCCGCCCCCACTCCGGCCACGCCATCCGCGTCGGAATGGGCGCTGCCCGAGGCCGGTTCGTCGGCATCATCTACAAGGTTTGCTTCGCCATCGCCATCCTCGTCATCACCCTTTGTATGGCGTTGCCCCGGTGAGAATTCTGGCCCTGTATCGCCTGCCTCTCCCGTTTTCCGCCCGCCACGCCTATGATTGATTCGCGGACTTAAACTTGCATTAGGATTGTTTGACACTGGAGGTGGATCATCGCCACGAAGACCCTGCGGACAAAGGCAGCCGACCGAATCGAGGCAGGCCGGCAGTTTGCAATTGAACTCGCTCGTATGGCCGCCAACACGCGTTGCCACAACGTCGTCGTGCTCGACGTCACCGGGCTTTCCCCCGTCACCGATTTCTTCGTCCTTGCCAGCGGCAGCAGCGCTCGCCAGATGCGCAGCGTCGCCAAAGACATGGAAGAGATGGGAACCTCGCAAAACTTCAAGGCCATGTCGCGCAGCGGGTATGAGGGAGAATCCTGGATCCTGCTCGACTTCGTTGACATCATCGTCCACGTCTTCAGCGAAGAAGCACGCCAGTATTACGATCTCGACAATCTGTGGGGCGACGCAAAACCGGTGTCATGGAAGCAGGCTGGCGTCGCAGCCGTTTCGTAAGCCCGGCCGGCTCACTGGTGCCGCGCAAGCCGCTCGACCTGATCTAACATCTGGGTTCCCGTGAAGCTGGCCTTAACCAGGTATTCCTTGGCGCCCAACCGCTTGGCCTTGGCCATCGACTGCGAATCGGTCATCGCCGTCATCAGGATCACCGGCAACGCCTCCCACTGCGGGCTCTGGCGGATAATCTCCAGGAATGTCAGCCCGTCCATCACCGGCATCATGATGTCAAGCAGAATGACGTCCGGCTTCACATGCTGAAGCACCGCCAGGGCGTCCAATCCGTTCTTCGCACAAATGGGAGAATGGCCTTCTGAGCTCAATAGCTTCGATACCACCTTGCGGCTGGATTCCATGTCATCAACGACCATCACGGTTGCCACTGTCACATCCTTTGTCCGCGACCACACCAACCTGGCGACTCTTTGTCCTTGTCACCGCTGATCTGTCGCTCTCCAAAGAGTCATAATCAGGGTTTCCCTTAGATTCAGCATCTCCCTATTCACCCGGCAATCGGCGTACCGTCGCGTTTAATGGCATTTTTAGCCCCGAAAGGCATAATCCCAAATCCCATTTTGGAGAACCCCATGACCGACCCCCGCATCGAAAAGTTGGCCGACACGCTCGTTGGCTATGCCTGCGAAGTAAAAAGCGGTGAAAACGTCCTCGTCGAGGCCATTGACGTGCCCCACGCCTTTACCAAGGCCCTGGTCCGCCGGATAGGTGCCGCGGGTGGCCGGCCACACGTGCTTCTCAAGAGCAACGAGGTCAATCGCGCCCTCATGCTGGCCGGCACGCAGGAACAATGGGAAATGACCAGCGCCGTCGAACGACTGCAGATGGAGAACATGCAGTGCTACATCGGCGCACGCGGCAACGCCAACGTGTCCGAACTATCCGACGTCCCCGCCGACAAACAAAAGCTTTATGAAAGCAACCTCTGGAAACATGTCCACCAGGAAATCCGCGTCAAAAAGACCCGCTGGGTCGTGCTGCGCTGGCCCAGCCCCTCAATGGCCCAGATGGCCGAAATGAGCACCGAGGCGTTCGAAGACTTCTACTTCAACGTCTGCACCCTCGACTACGCGAAAATGAGCCGTGCCATGCAGCCCCTCAAAGCGGCCATGGAGCGCACCGATCGCGTCCGCCTCAAAGGCCCGCGCGATACCGACCTCTCCTTCAGCATCAAAGGCATCCCGGCCATTCCCTGCGACGGCAAGGTCAACATTCCCGACGGCGAAGTCTTCACCGCCCCGATCCGCGACAGCGTCAACGGTGTGATTCACTTCAATTGCCCGACAATTTATCGCGGCGTCACCCACAACGACATTCGCCTTGTCTTCAAGCAGGGTAAAATCGTCGAGGCCACTAGCTCCGCCACCGATAAGCTCAACGAAGTCCTCAACGCCGACGAAGGGGCAAGATACATCGGCGAGTTCGCCATCGGCTTCAACCCCTATTGCACAAAGCCGATGAAGGACATCCTCTTCGACGAAAAGATCGCCGGCAGCATCCACTTCACCCCCGGCCAATGCTACGACGAGGCCTCCAACGGCAACAAAAGCGAGATTCATTGGGACATGGTCATGCGGCAAGACCCGCAAGTCGGCGGCGGGGAAATCTGGTTCGACGACAAACTCGTCCGAAAGGACGGCCAATTTACCATTCCGGAGTTGGAGGGATTGAATCCGGAGAATCTGAAGTAGCTACACTGCGGGAAAGGTGTTACCGCCGCCGCTCCACCGGCCTTCGTCTGCCACGCCTGCGCGCCGGGCGTTCCTGATTGTGCTGCTTCTGGCCTTCTCCCATTTCACCCGCAAGTGTTGCCAGTTGCTGGTGGATATCGTGCCACTCCCGCATGCGCACATACGACACGAAGCTCTCCTTGCAGAGCTTTCGAAGCTTACTGCCCGACAAGTGCCTCTGCTGTTCGTGAAACCATTTCCAAATATTTAGAAACGTCAGAAAATCGGAGTCCTGATCGCGAAACTGGGCATGTGCCGCATCGGCGGCCTGGGATTTGTCCATGGGTCGCTCGCGCGGGTCCTGGACGCTCAACGCCGCGGCGATAATCAATACTTCTTCCAGCACATTTTCTTCGCGCGCGGCCAGGATCATCCTTCCTACGCGCGGATCGATCGGCAGTCTTGCCAGGTCGCTTCCGAGGGGCGTGATCTGGTTTGACTCATCGATCGCGCCAAGTTCGTGCAGCGTCTGGTAGCCGTCCTTGATCGCGCGATAGTCCGGCGGCTCAAGGAAAGGGAAGTCCTGGATCTCGCCCAGCCGCAACGCCTTCATCTGTAGAATCACGCTCGCGAGATTCGTTCGCAGGATTTCGGGTTGTGTGAATTCCTGGCGGCCCAGGAAATCTTCTTCCGAATACAGCCGGATGCAGACGCCGGCACTGACGCGGCCGCAACGCCCCTTGCGCTGATCGGCGCTGGCCCGCGAAATCGGCTCGATCGGCAGCCGCTGGATCTTGTTTCTCGCATTGTAACGACTCATTCGCGCATAGCCGGGGTCGATGACGTATTTGATTCCCGGCACCGTCAGCGATGTCTCGGCGACGTTGGTCGCGAGCACGATCCTCCGGCCCGTGTGTGGCTTGAACACGCGCATCTGTTCATCGGCGCTCAGACGCGCATACAGCGGCAGGATTTCAGTGCCCGGCGGATGGTGCTTACGCAGCGCCTCGGCCGTCTCTCGAATCTCCCGCTCACCGCTC
>JBBRHH010000520.1:0-4479 GCA_038222915.1 Tepidisphaerales bacterium | reverse complement strand
CTACTGCTTTGTGAAAGACGAGCAATATCTGATCGACGACGAGGGGAAGATCGTGATCATCGACGAGTTCACCGGCCGCGTGATGGCGGATCGTTCGTGGCGGCATGGGCTGCACCAGGCGATTGAGGTGAAAGAGGCGGTGAAGATCACCTCGGACAAAGAGAATCTGGCGCGGCTCAGCTTCCAGCGATTTTTCCGGCAGTATCCGCATCTGGCGGGGATGACGGGCACGGTGTGGGAAGCACGGGCAGAGATGTGGCAGATTTACGGGCGGGCGATGGTGCGCATTCCAACCAACAAGCCGTGCATCCGCAAGCTCAAGCCGATCAAGATGCTGACGACAATGGATCAGAAGTGGGAGGCGGTCGTCGGGCGCGTTATCGAATTGCACGAGAAGGATATCCCCGTCCTTGTGGGTACGCGCAGCGTGCTGGCGTCGGAGGAAGTGAGCCGGCGGCTGAAGGAGCGCGGGATCAAGCACAATGTGCTGAATGCGAGCCAGACTTCGCAGGAGGCGGAGATTGTGGCGCAGGCCGGGCAGAAGGGGATGATCACCGTGGCAACGAACATGGCCGGGCGGGGAACAGACATCAAGCTGGCGCGAGGCGTGCCGGATCTGGGCGGGTTGCATGTGATCTCGACGGAGTCGCATGGGTCTGGCCGCGTGGACCGGCAGTTGTTTGGCCGAGCGGGTCGTCAGGGAGATCCGGGCTCTGCGCAGATGTTTGCGAGCCTGGAGGATGATATTTACCTTCGGCACACCAAGCGGATTCGAAAGGCCTGGCGGACTGTTGGGGCGAAGCGGTTGACGAAGATGGCGCAGGCGGCGGCCGAGCGGTTGGCGCGGTTTAACCGCAAGCAGGTGTTGCGGAGCGATGACTGGATGGATGAGTCGTTGCCGTTTTAACCTCAGTAACGAAGGGGGAAGGGTTATTTTCCTATGCAGAAGGCGGAGAAGATTCGGCCCAGAAGGTCTTCGGGGGAGATGTTGCCTGTGATTTGACCCAGGGCGTCGAGGGCTTCGCGGAGTTCGAGGGCGAGGATTTCGGGGGTGGGTTGGGCGAGATCGTGGGCGCGGGTCAGGGCTGATTGGGCGGTTGATATGGCTTTCAGGTGACGGGCGTTCAGCGCGAGCGATGCGCCGCTGGGTTGGCCAAAGCAGAGTTGGTCGAGGCGGTTGCGGAGGTCAGGAAGATTTTGGCCGGTTTGGGCGGAGATTTGAATGACATCGCTGCTGGGCGTGGGCGGGTCTTGTTGTAGATCGAGTTTCGTGTGGACGGTGAGATGGGGTTGGCGTGCGAGGGGCGGGGGTGGGGCGGCGTCGGCGATATCCTGCACGAGCACTACGATGTCAGCGGCTTCGAGGGCGGACTGAGCGCGTTGCTGCATTTGGATTTCGATGGCGTTTTGGGGGAAGTGGTCGAGGCCGGCAACGTCGGTGATTCGGACGAGGCCTCTCGTGAGGGGCACTTCCGCGGTGAGGGCGTCGCGGGTGGTGCCGGCGATGGGAGAGACGATGGCGCGGGCTCGGCCGGCGAGGGTGTTGAGCAGAGTGCTCTTGCCAGCGTTGGGGCGGCCGATAAGGACGATGGTCGGTTCATGGGTCAGGGCTTCGAAGCGGGCGCTGTTGTTGATGAGATCCGCGAGCGTTGCATTGATCGATGCGATCCGCCGGCGCGCATCGTCATCCGGGAGGAACGTGACGTCTTCCTCGGAAAAGTCGATACCTACTTCGACAAGGGCGAGCGTGGTGGCGAGGAGGTCGATGGCCGGCTTGAGGCGACGGGCCAGTTCGCCGGCGAGCAGTTGCCGGGCGGCGGAAAGCTCGGCCTCGCTATGCGCGGCGATGGTGGCGGCGACGCCTTCGGCTTCGGTGAGATCGAGCCGGCCGTTGAAATAGGCACGGGCAGTGAACTCTCCAGGCTCGGCCGGGCGAGCGCCGCGATCGTAGAGTTCGTCGAGGAGCATGCGGGCGAGGAGGGGGTTGCCCGGAATGTGAAATTCGACGAGGTCATCGCCGGTGTAGCTGCGCGGGGCGCGGAAAACATAGAGCCACGCGGGGATTCTGAGATCATGGAAACGGAGTTGAACCTGGGACGCGCCGGGGCGCGGTTGGGTGTTGGCGAGTGATTGAGTTATGCGGAAGGCTTCAGGGCCGCCGAGGCGGAGGATGATGCGGGGGCTTGGTGTTGGGGGGCTGGAGATGGCAGCTATGGTGCCGGAGGAGTCCATGGCGCTACAGGCTCACGGTGAAGCTACGCGTGAAGAATCGGGGGCGGATTGTCGCCGGAGGACGTAGAGTCGTCGCTGCGCTCAGAATAAAGAGGCTTACTTCTTTCCTTTTTTCTTCTTGTCGGCTTCACGCTGAACTTCTTCCATTTTCGCATGCATGTTGGCGATGACGTTGGTCAGCCAACCTTCTTTCTTGGCTGGCGCGGTGCGGGCGGCATCGTTGGCGAAGCGTTTTCTGTTGCGGGTGTTTGGGGCGTCGACGATGACCTTGCCGTCCTTTTCCGCTTCCTCACGCTCCTTGATGTGATCGCGGATGCGCTTGCTTTCGATGATGCCGATGGCGGTGCTGGTGAGGATGTAGAGGTTCAATCCGGCGGGGCCGGTGTAGAGCATGACGGGGAAGAGCAGGGACATCCACTGCATCATCTTCTGCTGCTGTTCCTGCTCCTTGGTGGCGGCCACCGGTTTGGGGGTCACCTTCTGCTGGATGAAGAAGACGCCGGCCATGAAGAACGGGAGGAGGTTGAGCGCGGTGACGGAAAAGAAATACAGGTTGATCGGATGCTGGAAGGCGATGAGGGAGTCGGGCCGGGACAGATCCTTGATCCAGGTAAAGTTCCAGAGGAACGGCGCGTGGCGCAGTTCAAAGGTGGTTTGCAGGCTCTGGTAGAGGGCGATCCAGATGGGCATCTGGAGGAACATGGGGAGACAGCCGAGGATCGGGGTGATGCCCTGCTCGCGAATGAGCTCCGCCTGCTGCTTGCGAAGGCCGTCGGGATCGTCGGCGTATTTCTTTTTCAGCTTTTCCATCTCCGGGCCCATTTTGCCCATGCGGCTCATGGAGATCTGTGAGCGCTTGGTGATGGGGTGGAGGAGGAGACGCACCAGGCAGACAAGGAGGATGATGGAGAGGCCCCAGTCATGGAGCACCCAATGGAATCCACGGAGCATGTTGACGAGGATGTCGACCAGCCAGGTGAAGGTGCAGATGCTGCAGAAGCCGGAGGTGAGCACGAGCGTCTTGTCGTAGCTGCGCGGGAAGGTGGTGTAGTAGTCGCTGTTGAGGATGGCGCGCTGTTTGGGACCCAGATAGACGCTCATCGCGGTTGCGCCCGATTTTGACGGGGCAATATCTGATTCGCGCGTTTCGAAGACGATTGCCGCGCGGTGCTTGAGGGTGTCCTTCTCGCCGGGATTGAGCGCCAGTGCCTCGATCCTTTCGACCGGGACGCTGCTCTTGTCGTCTGGCCGGATGAGGGCGTTGAAATAGGCGCTGGTGATGCCCACCCAGACGTTTTTCCAGTCAAAATGAGTGGAGAAGTAGGCCTCCTTCTGCTTTTCGGTGAAGCTGGCGGTGGGGAGGTTCTTAATCTTAATGGTTTGTTCGTCGCTATAGCCGCCGATGACACTGGGGGTGTCGTTGCGGTTCTCGGCCTCGGGGGCGTTGGTGCCGTTGAAGCTGGCGCGCACTTTGAGGGGAACAGTGCCGACGTTTTCGTAATCGTAGTTGACGCCGATCTCATAGCCTTTGCTGGGATCGCGGCTGTCTTTGACGGTATACGTTTTGGAGATTTTCAGGACGGGTTGGTTGGTGATGTTGTCGGCGACGTCGATGGTGTAGACCGCCTTGGTTGGATCGCTGCCGGGCATTAAGGTCCAGGTGGCGTTGTGCAAATCGATCTGGTTGCCGTTGATTTTCACCCAGCGGGTCGCGAGGGCGTCGTTGAGATCGGTATCCGCGAAATCGTAGGGCGTCTGGAATTCGTAGAGGGAGGGATCGCGCACGTCTTTCTTGAAGGCGTTGAGTGTGGCCGATTGGAGGCCGGCACCCTGGGGCACGATTGAAATACCAAGCGGGTATTTGGGGTCTGAATGCTGCAGTGAGCCCAGGACGACCTGGCCGCCGGTGCCGGGGACAGCATGGTAGCCGGCGATGGCGGCGATGGCCGGTGCGGTGGTGAGGGTGCCCTGCGTTGTGGGTGAAGTGGTGGCGGCGACCTGTGTGGCAGGTCCGGTCGAGGGGATCACGCTGGAGGTTTCATCGCTCTTGGAAAACCATTCCGGATGCTTTTGATGGAGTTTGACCGCTGTGATTTGGTAAGCCGCGAAGACCGCGAGCATGACAACCATTCCAATAATCGTCCGCTTGTCCATTTCTTACCGTCCGTCCCGGAGCCGTGTGCCCAGGAAATTGTCAAGTTCCTCGATCGCTTCCACCTTTTTGACAGTCGTTTCGATGTCATAGGC
>JBBRHH010000519.1:0-4498 GCA_038222915.1 Tepidisphaerales bacterium | reverse complement strand
AAACCCGAAGACCTCTGGGCCACCGTCTACCGCCACCTCGGCATCGACTACACCAAGACCTTCAACGACATGGGCGGCCGCCCAACGCCGATTCTCCCCGACGGCAAACCGATCGCCGAATTGCTGCCAGCGTGATCAGTGCCTCGCACCTTCAGCGTTTCCCGAAATATTCCAGGATAAATCCCAGATAACCGCGTACGCCGTCCATCCGTGTGTGACGCTCCACGGACTTTACGATTTTTTTGAGCGCCATTTTCACGTCCTGGCGCGAGTAATTGTTCATGCTGAGCACCAGCCGCAGGCCGCCCTGGATGCGTAGGGCAAGTGGATCGGCGTTGACGTCTGCCTCGGGCGCCATCGCCAGCGGCTTCAGGGATAGAAGCACCTGGCCGTCGGTCATGGCCGGCCGATTCTGATATGCGGCGGCGATGTCCTCTTCGATGCGCAGCATCAGCGGCATGAACTCGTCGGACTCCGGATCGAGCGTCTCTGCTCCGGTTCCAGTTCCGTAGAGTTCCTGCAGCGGCTTGAGTGTGTATGTCTGCGCGCCGTTTGCGCCCTGCAAGACGACCGACCCGGCCGCGATGTTTTGCAAGTCCAACTCAATGGCGTCGCCAGCTTCATCAATGAGTTGCTTGAGTGCATCGTCCATGGCCGGAATTGTACAAGCAATCCGACCAAAGAAGAGGGCGCAAATTCGATCAGGTGTGTGAAACGGCCGCCGGTTCGTGGGCCGCAAGAAACGTCGCTGCGTTTTCCTTGCCCATGTAGCGGTCGAGCACGCGTCGATCGCAGCGGGTCAGGTCGACCAGGATCAGCGCATCGAGCGTATCGGCAAATTCCTCGTCGACGCTGAATCCGAGGATCTGGCCGCCGAGCTTCAGGTACTGCTTCAACAGCACTGGAATTCCCTTGGGCTGATTCTCCAACTCGGCCACGAGCGATGACACATCCTCCACGCTTTTGACGATCCGGCAGGTGGCGTTGGCGTCCCAGCCTTTGATGTGTCCCGAGCGAAACGGGCTACGCGATTTGACCAGCTTCGCGAGGTCATGCGAAAACCGGTGCATCTGAAGGAACTTCACCATCAATTGCCGCGAGACGGTGTGGTAGTCGTTGGTGATGCTGACCGGCCCGAACAGCATCTTGTAGCGGGGGAATTTCATCACATACGCGCCGATGCCCTTCCATAGAAGCATCAACGGTGCATAGCTGCGCTGATACTCAGGCCGGATGAATGATCGGCCCAATTCCAGCGCGGGGCTGATCTGTCGCAAGAGGGTCGTCTTGTAGTTGAACAGCGTGTTGGTGTAGAGGCCTTTCTTGCCGAAGCGGTCGAGAATCTCATCGCTTCGGCCCATGCGGTACGCGCCCACCAACTCATGCTTCACATGGTTCCAGACGCAAAGGTGGCTGTAGTACTCGTCGAATTCGTCGAGATCGATCGGCTTGCCGGTGCCCTCGCCGGTGTCGCGGAAAGTGATCTCGCGCAGACGGCCCACTTCGCGCAGGATGTGTGGAATCTGCTGGGCGCTGGCGTGAAAGACCGTGAAATCGTTGTTGCCGAGCAATGTTTGTTCGGCCTGGAGATTGGTCACTTCGCGCGCCATTGCGCCTGAATCACCGGCCGCGACGACGGGTTGAAAGTGCTCCCGCCCGCCGGCGATCGGCTTGGTGCTGATGCCGGCCTGCACCGCGCGGTTGTCGAGCATGTAGGTGCGGACGCGCAGGTAGGCCGTCATGTCCGCGTCGGTTTCAAAGGCTTCGAGGTTCGAAAACGGAATCGCGGTTCCGGCGCGAATCTGGATGCGCTCATCGCGCCGCTCGAAGACCTGACGGGGCAGCATCGCGGTTCGCAGGCGCGGGTGAATGAGGCCAAGCGTCTGAAACAAGGGCCCGTTGGCGCCTTTGAAAAAGATCGGCACAACAGACGACCTGGTGCGCCGGATGATCCGGGCGACGGTATCGCTCCAGATCGGATCGGTGACGCATCGGCGCTGCAGGCTCAAGCTGGAAACTTCCCCGGCCGGGAAGACGGCCAGCAAGCCGCCCTGTTCGAGCCATTTGATGCTTTGCTTGAGGCCGCGCACATTCGCCCGAGCTGCGCTTTCGCCGCCGAAGGGGTTGACCAGGATCAACAGTTCCCGAAGCGCCGCGACGCGATCGAGGATTGCGTTGGCCATGAACTTGATGTCAGGCCGGACTTTTTTGAGAAGGTGGACGAGGATCACGCCTTCGATCGCGCCGAACGGATGATTCGCGACGACCACGACCGGTCCCGTCTTCGGAATTCTTCCAAGGTCCTCGGCGGTGATCTGGCAACTGATGTTGAGCGCCTCCAGAATCCGGGCCGCGAAATCGGCGCTGTCGGTGCTGTTGGCCTCCGCATACAGATCATTGAGTGCATCCAGCGAGAGCAACCGCTCCAATGGACGTTGCACGAATGAATACAATATCCGGCGCAGCGGACTCTGGATATCCAGATCGAGCTTAAACACCGGTTTTGCGAGCGTGGTGATTGCCATGCTTGGAATCTCCGTCCCTGGTTTTGAACGACTATCCTCTACCCATGAATCCGGGCGTCTTCCTGGCGATGACGCGAACACCGTACGTTACGGTCTGGAAGGATTCGAAGAAGAGATTGTTAATATTTCGTCGCGATCGACGATTCCGCCGTCTCACACCAGCGTGCCGCACTCGGGGCACCGGATCGGACTTGCGCGTAAATCGTACCCGCATTCCGGGCATCGGCCAACTCTCGCCAACACCCGGCGTCGGGACAACGACGACCGCCCATCTCAATGGCAAAAGCGATAGTGAACAGCAGGAGAAGGCCGCCAACCAGAATGTGCGGGAGGAAATCAGTAACCGATGGTAAGCACGCGAGGGGGAGCAAGTGAAGTGTGAGCATGCGAGGCTAAGTGCACGATCCGGGCCGATGATCGTCCTTATCGTAACTACCTTTATTTGTTGGCGTTATATTCTAAATGAGGCTATGGATACAAGCCAGTTCGTACATCTCGTGAACACTGACGCGCAACCAATGTTGGTACTTGGCCAGATCGTGGTAGCAGGGTACTCTTTCATCGGAGCTTAAATGACGCCCGAAACTGATCCCCCGCCCGTTTCGACCGAACTCACGGAAAGCGCACAACTCGTGCAAAGCTTGTCGATGCTCGATCGGAGTATGGAAGACATTAAAGCTGGACGCGTGCAGCCGGCTACGGCTGCGATTCACCAAATTGCATCAAAACTCAATCTGACATTGGTTCGATAGGTTTCATCACTTCCCCCCCATCACCTTCCCAATCCGCTCCACACACCCGGCCCGAAACGCCTCGTCGCTCATGAACCCGTCCGGCGCGCTGTTCTTGTTCACCGGAATCTTCGCCGAAACGTCCTCCAGCCAGGCCCGCGCCTCCTTGGCGGCCGGCGCATCAGGTGTCTTTTCACAAAGATTCCACAGCGTCACCGCATACCGGAAATCATCGGCGCCTTCCCTGCATTGATGCAGCCGCAGCGTTGGAATGATCCCATCCTTCCCCCAGTTGATGTATGCCGTATCCGGCTCCCGGCCATCCAGATCAAAAAACTGATACCCGTGCAACGCCAGCAGATGCCACTGAAGCCGGCCTTTCACGCCCTTGCGCATCTCCGCCCACTGATAGGTGCCGAAGCTGTATCGCGAGGTTCCCTGGTTATAGATGTAAAGCTGCCGGCCAAACTCCTTGGCCTTGTCCAGGTCCGTCTGCGTGTGCAGATTCAGCGCCGACCAGTGCACCGTCTTGAATGTCTCCTGCATCACCTTCTCAAACGGATCATCCTTCCACTGCACTGAATAAGACCCGCCGGTGTTCACGTCCGGCACGGCCGACTCGTAGGCTTTCAATAGCTCCAACTGTTTCTGCGCGCCCTCGAGCACGCGCGGCTCGTCGATAAATCCAAGCCGCATCGGCGGCCAGCCTGCCGCCTTCGCGTGCTCGCGCACCGCTCCGTACACAATCTTCAAAATCTCGCCAAACGACTTGCCCGTCTTCTTCTCCCAGGCGTGGCCGGTCTCACCGATCACATATCCATCGTGCAGGCCAATGACGCGGCCAAGATCGCCATATCCGTCCAGCTCTTTTGTAAACCCGGCCTCCTGCACCAGCTTCACGTAGTGATCACAGGCCGTGAAATCCAGCTTCGGTTTCCCGTCCGCATCAAGTCCCGAAAACCCAATCCCCGGCCCTCCCGAAACCGTGTTCATGCCGTTCTCGCGCAACACTTTGAGCAAATCGCGCCAGGCCGCGTCTCCGCGCTGTTCCTGCACCGCCCGCGGCACTTCCGTACCGTAATACGCCATTGTGTATTCCGGCTCGTCCAGCGCGAACGGCAGCACTTCCAACTTCAGCGGAAGTGTGACCTTCAGAGCGCCGGCCGACAGCGTGACCTCACCCGAATAAACTCCCGCGGCCGCTTTCTCCGGCACGTGCGCGGTGATCCAGAACTGCCGCGT
>JBBRHH010000518.1:0-4508 GCA_038222915.1 Tepidisphaerales bacterium | reverse complement strand
CCGAGGAAGTTGTCGGCCAAGGGCGCGGATGTACCGCTGCCGAGTCCTGCATCGGCGGGTCGGAAAGTGGAGACGAAGGTAGAGGCGGCAGCGCCGATGGTGGAGGAAGCGCCGGTGGTGAAGAAGGCGCGGGTGGTGGAGCTCAAGCCGCGCAAGCTGGGGAGCAAGCCGCAGTCGCCGGTGACGAAGGCTGAGCAGCCGACGGGGGAGAATTTGCAATGGCCGTGGCAGGCGCGGCGCGAGCAGGAAAAGACGGCGGGACAGAAGGCGGAGGGGCGTGGGTCGCGATCGGCGCAGATGGATGCGGCGGGAATGTCGGCGGAGGATGAAGAGGCGGCGTCAACGGCGGTGCGGCGAAGTCCGACAGCGGCGGCGGCGGAAGTGAATACACAGATTGTTGAGAGCAAGGTGCGGCAGGTGGATATGAAGCCGGGCAACACCGGCGGCCGCTCGGTGGGGTCGGCGGGAAAGACGACGCAGGTAGAGGTGAAGCCGAAGGGCGGCGATCCGCGGCTGCAGACCGCGGATGCGTTGTTGCAGAAGCTGTTGCAGCTTTCGCCGGATGCTTCGACGCGGCGATCGGGAGGGGCTGTTACGGAGGAGGCGCGGGCGGTGGATTTCTGGGTGATCGCCGCAATGGTGGTGGGGTGTGTGGTGATTTATCTGGCTTGTTCGACGATTTTTTAGGGCGGGGGCGGGTTTCGCGAAAAGCTGATTTATTGATGGATGTGCGGTGAACTTATCGAGTTCATCGTGGGGTTGAGTTGGTTTTCTGTATTGCGATTGTAGTGAAAGAATAAATACGTTGCCGCCAAGGACGCGAAGAGCGCCAAGAAGAAAGAGTTGGTGCTTAAATCGTTCTTATCCATCGACTGGTTCGATGACGGCGGTCATGGAACCGGCGCATCGCTCGAGGCGGAAGTCTTTGCCGAAGGCGTGAATCTGGTCGCGCATGGTCGTTGCCTTTTCCTGGGTCGTGGTGGCGACGATGGCGCGGCCTTTTCTGTCCACCTGCCAGGCCATCTCGAAGGCTTTTTTTTCGTCGTAGCCAAACAATTTTCCGAGCATCCGGATCACGTATTGGTACGTGTGATCGTTGTCGTTGAGGAGGATGACGTTGTAGGGGGAGGCCTTTTTTGGCTTGGTGGAGGGCTTGGTTCGGGTGGAGCGTTTTGGCTTTGCGGTGGCGGCCGCGGCCTGGTCGGGATTGTCATTGTCTGGCATGACGGTTTCTCTCAACGGTTTGGCGTTTCCTAGAGGATAGGAAACCGCGCCGAGGGCGGGAATGCAACAAAAAAGTTTTGCTGTTCGGGCGTATCGGATTACAGGCGCGCGAGCTGCTCCTCCAGGCGCGCACACTCAGCCTCGGCGGCGGCGAGCTGGTCGCGGGTTTGTTGCACCAGATTCGCCGGGGCCTTTTGAGCGTAGGACGGATTTGCGAGGCGTGCTCGCATGGTTTCTACCTGCTTGGCCTTGGCATCGCGATCTTTGGTAAGGCGCTGCTTTTCGGCCTCGACATCGACTTTGCCTTCGGCGGCCTGGACGTAGATGTCGCAACCGGCGGCCTGGCCGATCGCGGCCGTGGCCGAGGCCTTGAGGTCCGGGCCGATCTCTTTGAGCGTGCAGTTGGCGAGGAGTTCGATGACTGCGCGGTTGGCTTCGATTTGTCTGTTGGCGTCGCCGGTGGTGCTAATGGAGACTTCGACTTTGTCGCGGTCGGGGATGTTAGATTTGCTGCGGATGTTGCGGACGACGCCGATGAGCTCCTGCAGGCGGGTAAAGACGAACTCGGCGCCTTCGCTGGTGAGGGCGTCGTCCATGGTTGGCCACGCGGCGCGGATGATGGTGGGGCTGTTGGCGGCGGCGAGACGGTTGGGCAGTTCGCGATTGGGGCGGGCTTCGTGGAGCTTGGCCCAGATGATTTCGGTGATGAAGGGGATCATCGGGTGCATGAGTCGGAGGGCGGCGTCGAGGCAGGCCGTGAGGATGTTGGAGATCTGACCGGCGCGGGTCGGATCGCGCAGGGCGGGCTTGATGGCTTCGATGTACCAGTCGCAGAGGTCGCGCCAGAAGAAGTCGTAGCAGGCCTTGCCGTAGGCGTCGAAGCGATATGACTTGAGGGCGTCGTCGGCATCGTGAACGGTGTGAGCGAGACGCGAGAGGATCCAGCGATCGACGAGCGACCATTTGCTTTCGTCGACGGGCTCGGCGGGGATGGACTGGAGATGGCCGAGGGCGAAGCGGGTGGCGTTCCAGAGTTTGTTGCAGAAGTTTCGGCCGACGTCGAATTTTGGGCTGGTGTTTTTGGGAAGGGGGGCGTCTTCGGTGCCGGATTTTCCCGGGCCCGGTGAGGTCACTTTCTTTCCACAGGCGGGGCACGGAATGACGTCGGCGGATTTTGATTCGAGGGGAAGTGGCTGGCCGCAGTGGGGGCAGCCGGCGACCACGGGCATGCGGACGTCCTGGGTGTTGGTGGTCATCAGGGTGAGCGTGAAACGCATGGCGTCCGCGCCGTGCGATTCGATGATGTCGTTGGGGTCGACGCCGTTGCCGAGGCTCTTGGACATCTTTCGGCCTTCGCCGTCCTGGATCATGGCGTGGATGAAGACGTCGGTGAAGGGGAGGCAGTCGCGGAAATAGAGATTGAACATCACCATGCGGCTGACCCAGAGGGTGATGATTTCGCGGGCGGTGCAGAGGACGGTGCTCGGGTTCCACTTCTGCAGCTCGGGGGTTTGGCTTGGCCAGTTGAGTGTGGAGAGGGGCCAGAGGCCGGAGGAGAACCAGGTGTCGAGGACGTCGGGGTCTTGTTTGAATCCGAGGGAGGCGAGGGTGGCGATGGCGTCGGTGTCGCCTTCGGAGCGGACGCACGCGAAGCTGTTGTGCAATTCGACAGCGGCGGTTTCGGTTTTGCGCGGCGCGTGCTGGAGAGCGATCCGGCCTTCCATCTCGAGGGCGAGGAGTTTTTGGATCAGGCCGCTGAGCTCGATGTCGGTCTTGGTGTCGACGGCGACGTCTTCGCTGAAGCTCCAGACGGGGATGCGATGGCCCCACCAGAGCTGGCGGCTGATACACCAGTCGCGGATGTTTTCGTGCCAGGTCTGGAAAGTTTTGGCGTAGCGCGTGGGGTAGAAGCGGAGCTGGCCCTGCCACTTGGACGGGTCTGTGTTTGTGATCCGCTCCTCCGGCGCCATCGCACGCAGGGCTGCGCCGGCGAGGCGGTCGTCGGTGACTTTCACGTACCATTGGTCGCTGAGGTAGGGCTCGATGGGGACGTGGCTGCGGTAGCTGTGGCCTACGCTGTGGCGGTAGGGTTTTACTTCTTCGAGGAGCTTGTTGGTTTTGAACCAGTCGACGATGGCGCGGCGGGCTTCGTAGCGGTCCTGGCCTAGGACGAAGTCGGCCGCGCCCGTGTCGGTCCAGCCGTGCTGGTTGGAGATGGTGCCGTCGGGGGCCATGACGTTGATGACGGGGAGGTTGTGGCGCTGGCCGAGCTCGTAGTCGTTGGGGTCGTGGGCCGGGGTGACTTTGAGGAAGCCGCTTGCGAAGCGCGCTTTGGCGTCTTCGCTGTTGGGATCGGGCAACACGACGTAGTCGTCTTCGATGATGGGGATGATCCGGCCGACGATGGGGAGGCGGACGAATTTTCCGCGGAGCTGGTCGGCGCGCGGGTCTTTTGGGTTGATGGCTACGGCGGTGTCACCGAGCATGGTTTCGGGGCGGGTTGTGGCAACGGTGATGTATTCCGGCGGGGAAGCGACGTCGTCAGAGTGAATTGGATATTTCAGGTAGTAGAAGTGGCCGTCGATTTCTTCCATTTCGACTTCGTCATCGGCGAGGGCGGTTTGGGTGGCGGGGTCCCAGTTGACGAGGCGTTTGCCGCGGTAGATCAGGTTGTCTTTGAAGAGTTGGAAGAAGGCTTCGCGGACGGCCTTTGCGCGGGGCAGGTCCATGGTGAAGGCCTGGCGGTCCCAGTCGCAGGAGCAGCCCATGGCCTTGAGTTGCGAGGTGATCTTGGCTTCGTATTCATCCTTCCACGCCTGGATTTTTGCGATGAAGTCTTCGCGCTTGAAGTCGGTGCGCTTTTTGCCTTCCTCCTTTAACACGCGCTTTTCGACGACAGATTGGGTGGCGATGCCGGCATGATCCGTGCCGGGCAGCCAGACTGCGTTGTCGCCGGCCATGCGCCGCCAGCGGGTGAGGATGTCTTGCAGGGTGTTGTTGAGAGCGTGGCCGAGGTGGAGGGCGGCGGTGACGTTGGGCGGGGGGATGACGATGGCGAAGGGCTGGCCGAAATCGGTGGGCTCCGCGTGGAAGGCTTTTGCATCGTCCCAGATCTGGTGGGCCTGGGCCTGGGTGGCGGTGGGGTCGTATGTTTTTGGCAGTTCGGTGCTCATTGCGGTTGCTTTCGTGGGCGGCGCGTGGCCGTGATGGATCAACTGGAATTTTGGAAGCGGGATGGTACGGGAGTGGGGCCGGGCGGACAATTGTCCGGGGCCCTATCTAAC
>JBBRHH010000517.1:0-4557 GCA_038222915.1 Tepidisphaerales bacterium | reverse complement strand
CCCACGGCGGCTTTGCCCCGGCTGCGAATGAGCGTCGGATCAAGCTCCAGTCCAATCAGGAAGAGGAAGAAGATCACCCCGACCTGGCTGAGGTTTTCAAGATATTGAATGCTCGCGACGGGAAACAACGCACCGTACGCGTGCGGCCACTGCCACCCCAGCAGGCTGGGCCCAAGCAGGATGCCGGCGATCATCTCGCCCATCACCTGGGGCTGGCGCAGGCGTGTGAAGAGAAGGCCAACAATCCGGCTCAGCGCGAGAATGATGCCGATCTGGACGAGGAGGAGGACGATGGGGTCGGAGGGGGGCATAGGGGTTTGGCATTTGCTGCGTCGGCAGTTGGAGTAAGGGTAGCAGGGCTGGAGGGGTGTATCAAAATGGTGGGCACGCAGAGCGCATTCCAAATTGTTGACCGATAAAAATGGTGCTCGGAATTCGCCTACCGTTTCCCAATCGCCTCCACCACTTTCGCCGGATCCTTCCGCCAAACCTTGGATCGCTCCAAGTCAAACCCTGCAAACGCCCACGGCACTTGTTTGGCAATGGCCGCCAGCGCTTCGGGCGCCTGACCTTTTTTCAACACCACCGCCTGCATCTTTCGATCGCGCGTGCACACCACCAGCGAGTGCACGCCGTGGCTCGTCACGACGTTGTGATAGATCCAGACGATGTCCGCGAGACGGACGCACTTCAGATTGAACTTAAGCGGCCAGATCAGCCAGTTTGGGGTAAGGATCAATCGACTTCCGAAACGCATGGCCGTGCCCTGGCCGGTCTCCTGATTGATTTCGCGGGCAACCGCTTCCGGCTCTCCGAACAGGGCGAGCCTGCGCAAGATCGGATGCCGGGCGGGAACTGCGATGCGTATCGCGCCGCGGACGATGTTGATCAGGCACAGCAGCGCGAACGGCCCGATCACGCAGAGAAAGACGTAGCCCGACACGTTGTACGCAACGGTGGCGTTCAAGATCACCGGCAAAATCCGGCCGTTCAACTCCGGGCTGCGCTTGATCAAATGATCGACGACTTCACTCCGCGTGTGGTTGCTTACTTCATAGAGTGAACCAGTCAGCGGCCGGCCCACAGTCGCCGACTCGGCCTGCACCAGCATCATCTTGTCGCCGACCCGCATCAGAAAATACGGTGTGATGGAGCGTTCCTTGTCATCCAACGTCATGATCTGCCGCCAGCCGGTGTCGATGAGTTTGCGCTGGCCAACGTTCACGTAATCGATCAACGGAAAACTGACGGGATGCTCGGCGGCCGCGAGAAGTGCGGCGTCGTCGTAGGCAAACGGGCCGTGGAAAAACCCGCGCCAGTAATTGTGCATCACGGCCGTGCACATCACCAGAATCAATAGAACGATGCCGTTCCAGAGAAACAGATTGCGGTTCGTACGCGCGACCTGCGCTTCCACGAATGGCTGCGAGAAATTTGCCGGCGTTGCGGATGTGCTCATGCGTTTGGTCTCCGCATCTGAAAGTAATGTGATCGACAGCACATGTCACTGTCGAGAATCGCCGCAACCGGATCGGCATTCGACTTGCAGCATTCATCGATTGGCCGCACCAATAAGGCCGACAAGATATTTGCTCTGGAGTATGTCATGAGCATCATCGCGTGGATCGTTTTCGGCGTGACCGCCGGCTTCGTCGCAAGTCTGATTGAGGACATCCGTGGCGCGGGTTTCATGAGCGATATTTTCTCGGATTGGTCGCCGCGGTCGTCGCTGGATTGGTCGCGTACATGATTGGGTTTCGAGGCCTCGTCGGCTTCAACATTTACAGTGTCTTGATCGCGCTGGCCGCCGCGATAACGGCCCTTCTCATCCATCACGCTATGGTAAGCCGGCGCCATATCCATCGATGACGGAATCGCGACAATCGGCCTTACTTGCGGTGGGTGCGGGGTGCCCCCGTGGAATTCGCCGTTAGAACCCGGATTTTCGACGGCAAAACCTCCCCAAACCCCGTATTTTACGGCTTCTGAGCGGTTTTGGGTCGATTGACGCCTCTGGGACAGTGCCCGATGATATGTTTGAATGCTGTACAAGCCCAGCAAGGTCAAACGCTTCGACTTTCCGGCGGGGAAAATCATCGCTGGAAAGTATGTGATCGAACGGCCGCTCGGGAGCGGCTGGGAGGGGGAAGTCTACGCCATCGAAGAACGCGCCACCGGCATCCGCCGCGCCGCCAAATTTTACTATCCGCACCGCGATCCCATGGGAAAGGCCGCCATCGCCTATGCCCGCAAGCTCGACGCCCTGCGTCACTGTTCGATCCTGCTGCAATATCTCCACCAGGAAATTGTCCAGGTGCGGCGCAAAAAAGTCATGGTTGTTGTCAGCGAACTGGTGCAGGGAAAGAAGCTCAGCGAGTTTTTGATCGATCAACCGCACAAGCGGCTGAGCACCTTTGAGGCGCTGCATGTGCTGCATGTGCTCGCCCGCGGGATCGCACCCATTCACGCGCTGGGCGATTACCACGGCGACATCCACGACGACAACATCATGATCCGCCGGCAAGGCGTGACGTTTGAAGTGAAACTGCTGGATTTCTTCGACCTTGGCCGCCCGACCAAATCGAAAATCCACAAGGACGTGCTGAATCTGATCCAGGTCTTTTACGCGATCGTCGGCGGCCGAACGCAGTACCACCGCCAGCCGCAGGTCATCAAGGATATCGTGCGCGGGCAAAAGGATTCGCTCATTCTCGAACGGTTTCAGAGCGCTGGCGACATTCAGCGCCACCTCGAGCGGCTCACCTGGTGACGAGCCAGATTTCATTCCAGCGGACCGTAGACTTCGCCGTTCTTGCGAACGATCTGCAGGCGGATGGCCGTCTTCCATTCGGCGAACTTTGTCTTCATTTCCGCTGACATCGACGCCTGCGTTTCGTCGAACGTTGGCGGCTCTTCGCGCTTGTAGCCAAAGATGTCGTTGAGTTCCTTGTTGTACTTGTCCCACAGATCCATCTCGCGCTCAAGCAGCTTCTTCTGTTCCTTCTTGAAGTCCGCGTCCGTCGCTTCCGCCACTTTCTGCTTAAGATCCGTGGTGCCGTCGGCGTGACGGTGCCGCGCCTTGCACAAGTCGGCAATGTGGTCCCACCAGAGCCGGGTGAAATGTCCCGCTTCGGCCTTCTCGATCTCCGCTTTCAAAGGGGTCTTTTTGTTGTTGTACAAATACCGTTCGGCCGTATTGATGGCCATCGCCGGCGGCTGGCCCTGCATGTTGGAAAGTTCTGAAACGCTGTCGAGCCCCGTCTTGGGGCGGGTGGTGGGCGCTTCGCCGGGGTCGGCCGTCGTGTCGTCGGGTGTGTCCGTTGCGTTGGCGGCGGCCGCTTCTCGCGCCTCACGAGCCAGCCGGGCGGCGAGCGCGGCGTCAACAGCATCCTTGGTCGTGGGTTTGGTGTGCTTGGTCGACTGCTGCGTTTCCTGTGAGAAAATTGTGCCGTCGCCCCTGAGAGCCCTGGACGCAACAACAACCTTCTGAGATTCCTTGTTCTTTTCGCGCTGGCTGAGCTGATAGAAAAGGATGCCGCCAATCAACACAATGACCGCACTGCACGCGACCGTAATGCCTACCAGCGAACCTGACTGCTTTTTCGCAGGCCGGCGGTATCCGCCTGGCTTGGCTGCCATCGCCGCGCTGGCGGCCCCCCACTCATCGTCGGGTTGCTGAACATTGGCCTGCGGCGGCGTCTGCCATCCCGGAACACGCGCACTTGCACCCATCGGCTGAGGAGGCTGCGATACCGGCGACTGTTGTGGAACGCGGCTGCTGCTCACCGCCGCCGCTGCCCGCGCTGGTTTCGCGCTGGCCCGCCCGACGCCCAGCGGATCTACCTCCAGCGCCGGTGCTTTGGCCCCGGCTCCCAGCGTGATCACATCGCCAAAATTGATGACGGTGGGCTCATTGATCCGGTTGCCGTTGACGTATGTGCCAGACGGGCTATTGCAGTCCTGCACGATCCATTCCCCCTCATGCTGAAAGAGCTGGCAGTGCAGCGGCGCAACCGTTGTCGAGGGCACCTGCACGTCGGCCGACGCATCGCGACCCACCACCAGCGGCTTGTCCGCGCCGCGCGGCGCAAGATCCACCATTCGCGTTCCGAGGGCGTGACGCAATCGCAATTGGAGATTCATGCAGCGGTTCCTTTGAAGAAATTTTACACGCTCTCCAGCCAAAACGCGACAGAATTCAACCGGATCGACCCGATCCGCGCAACCATCAATCCAGTGTTTCGCGTAATACCTTGGCCGCCTGTTCGGCCCGGAACGCGTTTAGTTTCTCCGCCAATTCCGGCCGGCTATTCGCCAGAATCGCCACCGCCAGCAAGGCCGCATTGGTCGCCCCGGCCTTGCCGATCGCCAGCGTCCCCACCGGAATGCCGGCCGGCATCTGCACCATCGCCAGCAGCGAATCCAGCCCCTTGAGCGCCTGACTCTCCATCGGCACACCCAAAACCGGCTTGATCGTCTGAGCCGCGACAACGCCCGCCAGATGGGCCGCCCCGCCGGCGGCCGCAATAAACACCTCCGCCCCACGCTGCTGGGCTT
>JBBRHH010000516.1:0-4561 GCA_038222915.1 Tepidisphaerales bacterium | reverse complement strand
GATGCCGATGAAGAGGCATGAGGATCGGTGGTTAGGCGGTTTGGGCCGATAAGAAGCGGGCCATTTTTCGCCCGCGCCCGATCCTGACGAAAGGACTTCATGCTTCCAATTGATCTATCCAAGCGCGTCTGTGTGGTGACCGGTGGTTCGGGGGAATTAGGCCGCGTGATTGCCCGGACGTTGGCGCGGGCGGGGGCCGATATTGCGATTCATTATCATAAAAACGAGGAGCGCGCGCGGGAGCTTTTAGGGGCGGTGCAGAAGATGGGGAGGCAGGCGATGGTGGTGCAGGCCGACGTGACGGATCTGGAGCAGGTGCTGCGGATGCGCGATCAGATCAAGATGCATCTGGGGTCGGCGGACATCATCGTGAACAATGCGGTGACGCAGTACAAGTGGGTGGGGGTTCTGGATCAGCCGGCGAGCGATTACGAGAGTCAGTTTCGTTCCTGCGTACTCCACAACGTTTATATGGCCAAGGCGTTTGTGCCGGAGATGGTGGAGAAGCGCCATGGCCGGGTGATTGCGATCAATACGGAATGTGCGATGCAGAATTTCGCCACGCAGTCGGCGTATGTTTCGGGCAAGCGCGGGATGGACGGGGTGCTGCGCGTTTTGGCGAAGGAAGTCGGGGAACATCAGGTCACCGTGAACCAGGTTGCGCCAGGGTGGATGGTGAGTGATCGCGACCGCGCCAACGGAACCGAAGTGGGCGAGGCGTATGAGCGGAGTGTGCCGCTGCGCCGGCGCGGGACGGATCAGGATGTGGCGAATGCGGTGGCGTTTCTGGCTTCTGACATGGCCGGATATATCACCGGGGCTTATCTGCCGGTTTGTGGCGGGAACGTCATGCCGGGGATCTAGGAAAATCCGGGGAGGCGATGGGGGCGAAGTAAACTTCGCTGTCGGGGTTTAAGTGTTCGGTTAAGACATCACTCCCCAGTGCTGTAGTTGCCGTCGCGGGCCATTTCGCCCGTGCTGCTTCCGGCGCGGTGGGGTCATTTACCTTCATGGGGCTTCGGAAGATCCACGCGCGGTCGGCGAGGCCTTCAATTAGAAATGATTTGGTTGTGGTCGGCCCACCTTCGACGATGAGGTGAGTCACGCCCGCTTCATGCAGGTGCTGGAGAATGTCGGGGAGGGATAGGCCGATGCCATGTTCGGCCGCTGGAACTTGAACCGCTCGAATACCCCACAACCCAAGTTTTTCACGGCGTGCTTCGGGTGCGAGGTCGGAGGACTTGCGATAGTAAACTGTTACCGGGCTGTCCTTCACGGGTGCGCAAATTTGCGCCGAGGTGGGGAGGATTAAATTGGAATCGAGGACGATGCGACGGAGGGGGCGAAGAATCTCTACGTTGCGGGCGGTGAGCAATGGATTGTCGGTGAGAATGGTTTTGATGCCGACGAGGATGGCGTCGGAGAGCGAGCGGAGTTTGTGGGATTCGTGGTGGGAGAGATCGTTGCTGATCTTGGTGGGTGCGCCGGCGGGGCCGGCTACTTTCAGATCGGCGGATTGGGCCCACTTGAGGGTGACGTAGGGGCGTTTGAGGAGGATGTGGGCGAAGAAGGGGGCGTTGAGTTGTTTGGCTTCGCGCTCGAGGAGTCCGACGTCGACCTGGAGGCCGGCGGCTCTTAGTCGGGCGATACCCTGGCGGGAGACGTTGGGGTTTGGGTCGGTGCTGGCTACTACGATGCGGGATAGTCTGGCTTCGATCAGGGCGGGGACGCAGGGGGGCGTTTTCTTGTTGGTGTGGCAGCAGGGTTCGAGGGTGACGTAGGCGGTTGCGCCTGCGGGAGATTCGGTGCAGTTGGCGAGGGCATCGCGTTCGGCGTGGGGGAGGCCGAAGGCGTGGTGATAGCCTTCGGCGATGACTCGGTTGGATTTGGTGATGACGCAGCCGACCATGGGGTTTGGCTCAACCCGGCCGCGACCTTCGGCGGCGAGGGCGAGGGCTCGGCGCATGTGGTCGATGTCGGAGGACATGGTCAGGTGGTGGCGCGGCGATCGGCTCGCGCCGCAACATCCTTCGGATTGCCCCACGAGTGGTTGCTGAGCAGGCTGTAAGCAATCATGCAGGCGACGCCGGTGCAGAGAAGGATGTCGGCAACATTGAAAATATACGGAAACAAGGATGGCCAGCGCGTCAGAGCGTGGATCATGTCGCGGACGTAGCCGTAATGGATGCGGTCGTACATGTTGCCGAGTACGCCGGCGAGGAGGACGCCGAGGAGGAACTGGTAGAAGCGCTGACGGCCGCTGGTGGCGAAGAGATAGGTAAGAAAGGCGATGGCGGCGATGGAAATGACAACGAAGAGGGCGACGTAGTGCTGGCCGATGCCGAAGACTGCGCCGTAGTTGCGGGTGATTTCGAAATCGATCCAGCCGGGAACGAATTGTTTGAGGTCGCGCTCGCCGGTTTCGGAGGCTTCGCGGAGGTGGGAGAAGGCGTAGGCCTTGGTCCAGAGGTCGAGGGCGACGCCGGCCAGAGTGGTGAGGAAGAAGCGGGCGAGGGCGGAAGGAGAGCGGAAGTTGGCGGTTGAGGGAGGCATAAATAAAAGAGGCGGCCGCCGGGAACGACTGGACGGCTACTGCACGAGTGACGTTATATCACATGAGGTGAATTATCCACGGACGGACAGATTATCTGCGGAACTGGCCTTTTTCCTGCATGCGTGCGTGTTCGATGGAGTAGCGGGCCCAGGGTTGTGCTTCGAGGCGGGGCTTGCCGATGGGCAGGCCGGTGCCTTCGCAGATACCGTAAGTGCCATTGTCGATCTTAAGGATGGCTGTATCGATTTCGCGAAGAAGCTGGCGGTCTTTTTCCATGAGGCCGAGCGTAAATTCCTGATTGAAATTGTCGGTCCCCTGGTCAGCCATGTGGTCGGGGAGATTGGAGAGATTGCCCATGCCGGGTCCGCCGCCCTGGAGGGCTTCGTCTTCCATGGACTGAACGTCGCCCACGAGTTCGCGGCGTTTTTCGATGAGGAGATTGCGGAAGTAGTCCACTTCGCGGGAGGTGAGGCCGGCGAGGTTTTTCGGTCGTTTGCCAGCCTGCGGAGTGGCCTTGAACTCCGGTAAGGGCCGCGGCGCGGGTGTGGGAGCAACCGGCGGCGATACGACGCGCGCCGAAGTGCGCGAGGGGACAGGCGGCGTTGGGGTGGCGCGAGCCGTGACTTTGGTCGTGACGGGTTTGCCTGGCTTGACGGGAGCAGCTTTGGACTTTGCAACAACTTTCGCCACTGCCTTGGAGGGTTTCGCGGCGGCCTTCTTTGCGGCTGGTTTGACCGCCGCAGATTTGGTAACCGGCTTGCGGGCTGTTTTAGCCGGCTTGGCTGGTTTGGCTGGTTTGGCTGGTTTGCGGGCTGGCTTGGCGGGAGTTTTCTTGTTCGATGCCTTGGCGGAAGACTTCTGGGGAGATTTTGAGGCTGCCTTGCCGGAGGGTTTCCGGGATGGTGACTTGGGCACTGAGTTTTCCCTCTTTCTGTGCTAAACGCTCGCCGCCGCACCGCTGCCATAGCGTGAGGCCGGGCAAAGATTAAGGGCGGATAAAATACCGTAATTTGCCGGATATTGTCAAGGTGAGGCTGCTAAGAATTTTGGCGGGCTTGGATTCAAAAGTCACGGCAGAGATGTGAATTCCTGCGGCGTCAACGTCAGGATGCGCTGCATCTCATCGAGCACGCGCATGTTCCCAAGCGTTTCCTCCCGGCTGACCCGCGGGGGGGTGTTGTCTTGCACCGCGGCGGCGAATTCGTCGGCCTCATGGCCGTAAAGGTCGCCTTGGGTCTCGACATGATGCGTCTCGCGCGGCGGTGGCGCGGCCTGGGTTGGATTGTCCATTTTCGGTGGGATCGACCGGGCGATGGTGTAGGACGAGCGCTGCGGAGGTTTCCACGGAATCGGAACTTCGATGTAGCCTTCGCTGCCACACAGATACGCGGTATTGTCGGCCTGGACACTCATGCCACAGGTAAAGCTGGCGAGCATCCCATCTGGGAATTGGAGCGTGCCGATGGTGATGTCGTCGACGCCGCGGTGGTGGCGGTGGGCAACGGCGTGGATGGCTGAAGGCTCCTGTCTGGCGAACAGCCGCGAAAAACTGATGCAGTAGCAGCCGACATCCATCAGGACGCCGCCGGCGAGGTCGGTGCTGAACCGTACGTTGCCGTCGGTCTTGGTGGTCCGGTAGCAGAAGCTGGTGCGAATAAGTCGCAATTCGCCGATCGCGCCCGAAGCGACGGCCGCCTCGACTGCGTGCGTGAGTGGGTGGCAGCGGTACATAAACGCTTCCATCAGCACCTGCCCTTCGCGTTTGGCCACCTCAAACATTTCCGCTGCCTGGGCAGAACTAATGGCGAAGGGTTTTTCGCAAAGGACGTGCTTGCCAGCGCGGAGGGCCTTGATGGTCCACTCGTGGTGCAGGGAGTTGGGCACTGAGTTGTAGACGGCATCAACCGACGGATCGGCCAGCAGAGCGTCGTAAGAGCCGTGGATGTTCTGAAGGTTGTACGTTGAGCCGAAGGCAGCGGCGGCAGATGCGGTTCGCGAGCCTACCGC
>JBBRHH010000515.1:0-4564 GCA_038222915.1 Tepidisphaerales bacterium | reverse complement strand
GCCTTGCTCGAGTGTGCTGCGGGCGAGGGATTGGGCGCATTCGAAGAAGACCGGCTCGTTTAAGAGGACGAGCGCCTGCAACGGAGAATTGGAGCGGAGGCGGCGGACGCAGGAGATGTCGGCGTTGGGGACGTCGAAGGTTTGAAGGGCGGGATACGGCGTGGAGCGGCGGCGGAAAGTGTAGAGGGCACGGCGGTATTTTTCAGCGCCGGTTTCCACGATCCATGGAAATGGGGCGTAGCTGGAGGGCGGGAGGAAGAGGTAGTCGGGGGCCGGGGGCATGACGCTGCGGCCGCCGATGGTGGGATTGAGAAGGCCGCTGGTGGCGAGCGCGATGTCGCGGACGATTTCGCCTTCGACTCGGAAACGCGGGCCGCGGGAGAGGAGGCGGTTGTAGGGGTCGGCGATGTATTGGTCGGGGGTGACGTGGCTGTTCTGGCGATAGGTGGCGGAGGTGACGATCAGGCGATGCATGCGCTTGAGGCTCCACGGGATTTGATCAGAGCCGATGGTGGGTTCCATGAATTCGCAGGCAAGCCAGTCGAGGAGTTGGGGGTGGGATGGGGGCTGGCTTTGCAGGCCAAAATCTTCGGGGGTGGCGAGGATGCCCATTCCGAAATAGGACTGCCAGATGCGGTTGATGAAGACGCGGGCGGTGGTGGGCGATTTGGGATCGACGAGCCATTTGGCGAAGGTGAGGCGGGAGGAATCGTGGGTTTCGGGAAGCGGATTGAGGAAAGCGGGGACGCCGGCGGTGACTTCCTTCGTCGGCTTGAGCCAATCGCCCCGGCCGAGCATGTGGGTCTCGCGGCCGTCTTCGCGGGCGAGGAGGGTGAGGCTGGTGGAACCGGTTGGCCAATCCTGCCAGAGCTTTTCGATCTGGTCGTTGGCTTCCTTCCAATCGGCGATGGTGCTGCGCCAGTAGCTGAAGATCGCGGCGGTTTGAGCGGGGCTGCGTTTGTCGCGCGGGGTGGCGAGGAGGTCGCGGATGCGCTTGGGGAGTGGATCGGCGGTGATCGGGCCGGGCTGGTTGGTGACGGAGAGGCGGAAGCGGCCGAGGTTGTTGTTCTGGTGGTCGTCGCTGTTCCAGCCCCCGTGGTTTTGCTTGAGCTTGATGTTGAGGGTTGTGTTGGCGTCGGCGGCGACGGATTTTTCACATTGGAAGACGGCTTTGCGCTCATGATTGCGACGGCCGGGCCCGGCGTCGATAGCCCAGGCGGTTTTGTCGTCGTTGTCGATGGCGAATTTGACGGGACCGACGATGCGCTTTTCCGGAGTTTTGTCGTCGAAGTTTTTTTCGAGCAGGGATTCAGGTTGTTCGTAGTCAGCGGTTGCGGTGGAGAATTTTACTTTTTGCGAATTGGCTTCGACGGAGAAGTCGGAGAGGGCGCAGGTGCCTTTGAAGGAGCGGCCGGGGCCGTTGGCGGGGAGGTTGGGATCGGTGAGGAGTTCGAGGCGGAAGGCGGTGATGTTGGTGAGATCGGTCTTGGCGTTGAAGGCGCTGGTGCCGTGGGTGGGCGCGTAGCCTTGGGCGATGACAGAGCCGTCGCCGCGCGGAATGTAGCGCTGCGAGCCGTCGCTGGCGACTTCAAGTTCGAGGATGTGCCACTGGGGCTGATCTTTTATAGCCGTGCTTTCCCACTCGGCCATTTTTGTTTCCCAGTTGGGCGCGCGGTGCTGCAGGCCGGCCTCGATCTCGCGGATCTGCCGCGTGATGTTGGCGGACTTCATCTGCTCTTCGGGCGTGTAGACGACGCGCTGTGCTTCGTGGTCGTTGTTGAGGAAGGCGAAGAGGCGGTAATACTCTTCCTGGGTGAGCGGGTCGTATTTGTGGGAGTGGCATTGGGCGCACTGGATTGTGAGGCCGAGCACGCCTTTGCCGATGGCCTCCATGCGGTCGAACATGGCGTCCATGCGGAACTGCTCGGGATCGACGCCGCCCTCTTCGTTGATCATCGAGTTGCGGAGAAAGCCGGTGGCGACGATCTGATCCTGGGTGGCGTTGGGCAGCAGATCGCCGGCGAGCTGCTCGATGATGAACTGGTTGTAGGGGAGATCTTTGTTGAGGGCGTTGATGACGTAGTCGCGGTAAAACCAGACTTGGCGGGATTTGTCTTTTTCGTAGCCGTCGGAGTCGGCGTAGCGGGCGGCGTCGAGCCAGTGGCGGCCCCAGCGCTCGCCGTAATGCAGAGAGGCGAGGAGTCCGTCGACGACCTTTTCGTAGGCGTTGGGGGATGGGTCGGCGGTAAATGCGTCGACTTCGGCGATGGTGGGCGGAAGGCCGGTGAGGTCGAGGTGCAGGCGGCGGAGGAGGGTGATCTTGTCGGCCTCGGGGGATGGGCGGAGATTTTCGGATTCGAGTTTTGCGAGGACGAAAGTGTCGATTGGATTGCGGGCCCACTTTTCGTCTTTGACTTTCGGGAGCGCCGGGCGGGTTGGGGCGGTGAAGGCCCAGTGGCCCTGGTAGGAGGCGCCTTCGGCGATCCAGCGTTTGAGGGTTTCGATTTGTTCGGGTTTCAGGACCTTGTGGCTCTTGGCCGGTGGCATGTGCTCGTCGGGGTCATCGGAGAGGATGCGTTTGACGAGTTCGCTCTCGGCCGGCTTGCTTGGGACGATGGCGATGGCGTCGGACTTGGCGGGTTTGATGGCCGATTCGCGGAGATCGAGGCGGAGCTTGCCTTTGCGTTTTTCTTCGTCGGGGCCGTGACAGGCGAAGCAATTTTCGGAGAGGATGGGGCGGATGTCGCGGGTGAAGGAGAGGGGTTCGGGGGCGGGCGCGGCGAAGGCGGTGGTGGCCGCGGCGGCGATGAATGATCCTGCGATGAAGCGGAGGAGTTTCATAGGAATGCGGATGATTGTGGGACGATGCGCCTAAGTGCTGACGTCCTGCCTTTATGTAATAGGCCCGGATCGCCAATGTTGACGAGGGAGCAAGAACGGGTGGATGATAGCATAAGGACGGGGTTTCTCAGATATCCCGGGCGTGTATAATGATCAATCAGAACCGCGGGAGAAAAATATGACGTCCAACGCCTTGATTTCGAGTCCATCGCTAAAGCTGGCGGGATCGTTGCTGCGCGTCTCGGCGGATAAATATCATCAGATGATCGATCAAGGCATTATCGAGGACGGAGCGACAATCGAGCTATTGGATGGGCTGATCGTCAACAAAGACCGGAGCATACTTGGGGAGGATCCGATGTCGCATAGTCCGTTGCATCGCCTTGCAGTACGTCGTCTGATCAAGCTTGCGGCGCGGATTGATTCGGCGCGGCGGCAATGCCAGATTCAATTGCCGGTTCGCCTGAGTGATTTTGATGAGCCCGAGCCTGACGCTGCTGTCGTACTTGGCGCGGATGACGACTTCAAAAGTCGGCTGCCCGGACCTGCTGATGTCGCTTGCGTGATTGAGTCAGCCCATAGCTCGCTCGATCGGGACCGTGAATACAAACTAGGGATTTATTCGAAGGCGGGTATTGGCCAATACGTCATCGTGAACTTACGGATGGATTGCGTTGAGGTGCATAGTGATCCCGACATCATTTCTGGAACGTTTCGCACGAAGGCGACGGCGCGTCGTGGTGAGCGCGTAAAACTTAGTCTTGGGGGTGGGGAGATTCTTGATGTGGCGGCTGAGGAGATGTTGCCTTAAACGTGGGCGATTTCTGCCGCGAATGCAAACTATGCTGGCGGCTTTAGCAAGGCATCTAATTCCCGCGGTAGCACGGGTATTTCAGACTGAACGATGTCCCAAGTCTTTTTTGATCCACAATCCCGTAGCCGTGGATCAGGACGTTGCGGAAGCCGATGATGGCTCGCCAGTCGGTGATGCTTTCGGCCAAAGGCGCGTCAATTTTCCGAAGCTGCGTCAGTGCCTCGCCGATAATTTCGAACTCCCGCTCGACGGCGCGTCGCAATTGCTTGTCTGTGGTGTAATTCTCATAACTCCTGCCTTGGGCGAACGCGGCGATATCGTGCGCCGCTTCTTCCATGTCGCGTAGGAGCTTTAGGACTTCAGGCCGCATAAAAAAGGGATCGATGGCGGTTTACGACCTCGATGAAGAATGGATTTTCAATTGCAGCTGGCTCGACGAGGTCGACTGATCTTTGGAACAAATCTTCAAGCTGAAGTTTGAGGCCCATGTAGCGGCGAAACGATCCTTTCCAACCGCTGTCTTCGAATTCAACCAGGAAATCCAGGTCGCTTCGGGACGGGTCGAAGTCGCAGCGGGCTGCGGAGCCGAATAGCTCCAGACGCTTGACCTGATACTTCTGGCACAAAGCGGTGATCTCGGCGCGGTGTTGTTCGATCAGCGGAGGCATTGGCTGGGATTGTAACAGGTGTGTCGGCCAATTCGATGATCAACGTGGGGCTTGCCGCAATATTTCGCGTGCGGTGGCTGATAATTTCTGATGTGCTAGCTCGCAGGCGTAGTCGACGCGGATTGTTCTTCGGTAGGCTTCGATCTTTTTGATTGGGTCGACGGTTGCGTCGGCCGCTGCGAGGAAGGGGGTGTGGAGTTTTTCCCAGAGGTCCATGACCTGTGCGTAGGTGTCCGGGGTT
>JBBRHH010000514.1:0-4564 GCA_038222915.1 Tepidisphaerales bacterium | reverse complement strand
ATAGAACAGACCATAGAACAGACCATAGAACAGACCAGTGATTTTTCGAAGGCTAAAGCGAAAGATTCGACAGGGGCAAAACCAAAGAAAAAGTCACGGTCCACCACCGACCTATCGGGGGTGATTATTCCCCCGACTCTGGCGGCCTCGCCGGCGTTCACGAATGCTTGGAACGAGTGGCAGCTTTGGCGGCGTAAGTCACGCAAGCCGATTCGCTCGCAGGGAGCGCGATTGCAACTTGCGGAATTTGAGCGTTGGGGAGTCGACCGAGCGGTTGATGCCATCAAACATTCGATAAAAAACGAATACCAGGGGATCTACGAAAACGGACAGCACAGGAGCAGCACTCATGCAAACAGCAACGGAAAGCGTCGCGACGAGTTCACAGAGCAAAACAACGACGTTCCCATCCTCAATCCCTGATCCGCAAGCAGTGCTCAAACGCGCGGCCGCGCAGGCTCGCGCCCTTCAATCCTCACGGGACAGCGTGCCGTCAAAGCCATCGCCAGAGATACCGCCGCGCGTCGTGCGGGCTGCTGACCCGACAGACGCAGAGCGCGAAAGCTGGCGAGAATGTGAACGGGTGCAGCGGGCTGCAGAGCGCCGTACGGACCAACTCAGACTGGCCCAGGCGAGATGGGAGCTTTCAGACACGCCGGCCCGATATTTCGACGCCGATTTGAGCAAGCTGGATCCGAACAACGAAAAGCAAAAACGAGTCGCGGAACGAATGCTTTCACTGATTGATCGGCCCGGGATGTTGGCGCTTGTGGGCCCGCGCGGCCCCGGGAAGACCTGGCTGAGTTGCGGATTGATCAGAGAATATTGCCGTATCGGCCGTCGAGCGAAATACGTTCGAGCCAAAGAGATTTTCCGTCAGATAAAAGCCACTTTCGCGCGTAGCCGCGGCGAAGAGTCTGAGCGGAGTTACATGGAAACACTTCAAAAGCAGGATTTGCTTGTGATTGACGAAATTCAGGTGCGCGGGGAAACGCAGTGGGAGAATGACGAGCTCACGGATTTAATCGATACCCGTTACGGAAACCTTCTCACCACCATCATCATCGCCAACCTTGAGCCTAAGGCCTTCGTTGCAAGCGTCGGCGAGAGCATTGCCTCAAGAATGGCGGAGGACGGCGGGATCTTAATCTGCGACTGGGAGAGCTATCGAAAAAACGGGAAAGCACAGCCGGCGGATCCACCAGAGCGCGATTCAACCAGTGGGAAAGTGCAGTTCACGCCCGTTTGTGATGGTGCAATTCCCAAGCCGGTCGGCCTTCAAGGACGAAACCGCTACAACGAAGCGAATTAATGATCGAAGATTTTGCCCTATTGAGGATTGGAAAAACCATGACTGAAAAAGAACTACGGGAACACGCTGGAACGTGGATTATGGGCGCATCGATCGGGATCGGCCTGATCGTGGAAGGCCTCGACCAGCATGTCGAGCCCGCCATCACCACCGACGGGCAACGGCAGAGCATGCACCAGATCAAGGCCGAGGTATTCGCCGCCTGCGCCGCCCTGTCCAAGCTGGCCGCGAAGATCAAACAGGGCTGATATAATCCGCCACGGGCAGTCAGGGATTGAATGGGAGCCAGAATGGTAAAACTCAGGGACGAGACAACCGTTACATACCCGCTCGACTTCGACCAGAAGTTGGCCGGACTGGTGGCGGCGCTCGCACCGGGGCTGCTGGAACATGAGCGGGAGGACATCGCCGGCGAAGTGCGGTTGCGCCTGATCGGGCATTCGCTTCGCAAGTTCAATCCCAGCCGGCGAGTGAAGTTGACGACCTTCCTCGTCTGCTGCGCGCGCAACGCCATCCGCGACCAACTGCGCCAGCGCCGTCAAAATCCGGCCAAGCTACCCGAGGAGATCAGTGGGAGCAGCATCGAGGACAATCGGATTGAAGGCCTCGCCGCCCATATCTGCAAAATGGGTCACGCGCTGCTGACCGGCCGCACCGCGGAGCTCCTGAAGCTATCCCACCAAAATCCCCACTGGAGCGACGCAAGGTTACGCCGGTCGATGGGTTTGACGGCGCGGGGCCTCAGCGATCTTCGATACCGAGCCCGTGCAGCCGTGCGGAAACTGGCCGAGGCAGAATTGTGATACGTGAGAATCAGGGTGGAAACTCGTATCAGGGTGTATGGCATGGACAGCAGACGCAAACGGGATATTTCGCGACAGCGCCGTCACTGGTAGCGCCGCCGTCAAAATCGATGGTAATTTCGGGACGGTCAGCGACGCGTTGACGGCCAAAGCCTCAAAAGCGGCCTCGCCAACGGCCGGTCACCTCGCCAGCCTCGACAGCGACGGCAACCCAACTGACTCAGGATTGACCAGCAGCAGCTTCGACACCGCCGGAGCAGCGGCAGCAGTTGCGACCAATCTCGCCACCCACGCCGCATTGACCGGAGCGGCCGCGCACGGACTCGGGACAGCATCCACCCACCCCGCCAGCGACTTCGCGACCGCCGCTCACACCCACGCCGAAAGCGACGTCACCGGGCTTGTCGCAGACCTCGCCGCGAAGGCATCAGCCGCCAGCCTCTCCACCCACACCGGCAATACCTCCAACCCCCACGCTGTGACCGCCGCACAAGTTGGGGCGTATACAACCGCGCAGGCGGATACTCTGCTGGCTGCGAAAGCCTCGACGACGCACACGCACGCGGAATCAGACGTCACCAACCTTGTGTCTGATCTTGCCGCCAAAGCGACTACCAGCGCCCTCGCGACAACCAACGCGAACGTCTCAGGTCACACCAGCCAGCTTGCGACCACCGCACGCACGATCAAGGTGTTCAGCGGAACGCTGGCGGGCGGTGGTGGTGGCGCGTCAGTCAACCTCGATCAAGCCATCAGCGGGTTGGGGGTGAAAGATCGCATCCGTGTGCGGTTCTACATCACGTCAGTAACGATGACGATTGGTGCGGTGGGATTTAGTGCGGACGTAGTCGATGGTTCGGCGGACGCGATGACCGGAGACGTGGAATATTTCGCATCGCCTACGAACGCCGCGCAATCCTATCTCACCTTCACGGCATGGAGCCTGTTCGCCGGTCCAATCACCCAAGGCCTGGAAACAGATCAGGCGTTTGCCATCAACGGCAGCTGGACACTTCGGAACATCATCGCAGTTGCAGCGGGAGGATCCGGAGTCTACAGAGTTGAAATTTCAGTCATTCCGGGGGTTTAAGTTCTCTTTTGAAAGGGCCCGTATGCTCACCTTGCTTGCAGAATCCAGCGTCTTCCTCACCAACCTCCGGGAAATCTCCGTTCCAGCGGGGGCGGCCACCGACACCATCAACGTCACCATCAAAGCCAAAGCGATGAACGGTGCATTCTGCGGCTGCAAGCTGGTCGCCAACTCCGACCATGCCAACGCGCTCGAACTCGGGGAGTGCGCATTGGACGAATCAGGCGGGACGTGGACGGCGCAGATTAAAGCACTGGGCAGCGGTGGGCTGGACATCACCGGGCACGGCAAGAGCGATGCCGAGAGTGGGTTTGACGGTGACGTGACGCCAAAGACCAGCCACGCCGGCGACATGGCCACAGGCTTCCCGTTGCAGTTGGAGTACGCCGGAGTTGTGTTCGTTGATTCGTGCATTGTCACGCGTGGATGATGCCCAATCGACCCCCACAACACCGGCCCCGGTTCACCGCACCGCCGCAGAGCCATGCGTCGGTACGGGGATCGGCGTCGGCACGGGGATACGACCACGCTTGGCAGAAGGTGCGGGCACAGATCCTGTCCGCACATCCTGTCTGCTGCTTCATGGATCATCCCGACCACAAGCATGAGTGCGAAGGGTTCGCCACGGTGGTCGATCACATCACGCCGTTGCCGGAAGGTGACAGGCTCGAGCCCAGCAACCTTCGCCCGGTATGCCGCACTGCACACCAGCGGTTGACGCAGAACCTTGTGGCAAACGGCGTGAACGAGTTGCCGAAGTTGCGGATGATTCAGACGCGCACGGACATTATGACGGACGCGACAAAACGGCTGGGTGAGGGCAGGGGGCGGGTTGAAACTTTTTAGGTCGAGTGCTTCCTGACCGCGTCTCTCGACACCTTTTTCTCGCGATTTTCCAGACTAAGGGGGGCCTGATATGAAAGAATGGGCAGACGACAACCTGAAAACCTTCGACGCCGGCGAGTTGGCCGAGTTTGGAGACGGTCTATCGCCGTTTGGCGCGGATGACGACGAGCCGGACCTCGACGATCAGAGCCAGGATCGATATCGAGGCCTCGACGCCGATCTAAGTTTTCTCGCCCAGCCGCGGCAACGGTCGTACATGGATCTTCGCCAGGTGAAGTACGCCCGCGATCACATCCAGAACATTCCGGCCGACGAGTGCACGCATCACATGGTTGTCAGCGGCCGCTATCCGCTCTTCGCCATCGTCCCCGCCGTCCTGCAGTTGGCCGCGCCCGCGACGATTGACGAGATTTGGCTGGTGACCCTCAGCTACGGCAAGCAGAACGCCGCCGATCTTCTGGAGCTGATCGACGCCGGCCAGATCGGGGCAGTGTGGTTGATGGTGTCGCACTA
>JBBRHH010000513.1:0-4569 GCA_038222915.1 Tepidisphaerales bacterium | reverse complement strand
CGCGCAGCGACAGTCCGGTCGGCCGGCTCGTCCTCATGATGTGCGGCCACCGCGACGACGAGTGTCTCACCCTCTCCGACCAGACCTGCTCAGCACTCCAGCTGGTCAACTTCTGGCAGGACGTCCGCCGCGACATCCTCGAACGCGATCGCATCTATCTCCCGCGCGACGTCGCTGCAAAACACCACCTCGACATCGACGCGATGACCCAGGTCGTCCTGAAGAACCAGACGCCATCTCCGGAAATGCTCAACGCCTATTGCGCCAATATCGCCGAGCTTTGCGACCGCACCGAGCCCATGTTCAAACAAGGCCGAAAGCTGTGGAGCATGGTTACCCGCGATGTTCGCCCGGCCATGCAGCTCTTCACCCTGGGCGGCGAGGCCGTGCTCGCCAAGATCCGCCGCGCCCACCACGAAACGCTTACCCGCCGCCCGAAGCTCGGCAAGTTTGACAAAGCCCGGCTCCTTGTCCGCGTTCTGCTGGCCATCAAGCTGGGGGTCGGATGAACGGCACACTCGCGCTTGAATTTCCCGACGCAGCCGACGCGGGCCTTGCGCGCTCGTTCGACTTCTGCCGCGAGGTCGTCCGCACCCGCGCCGGTAGTTTCTCCCGCGGAATGAAGCTCGTGCCCGAGCCCAAACGATCGGCGATCTATGCCCTTTACGCCTGGATGCGCCAGGCGGACGATCTTGCCGACGAACCCGGAGAAGACGCCGCCAAGCGCACTGCGCTGCAGCAATTCTGGCTCGACACGCAGAACGCCATGCAAGGCCACACGCCCGACGGCCTTCTCTGGCCTGCGTTTCAGGATACCGCGACCCGCTACAACCTCACCGGACCTCTCCTCCGCGATCTGATCAAAGGCCAGCTCCTCGACCTCGACCAGACCCAATACAACACATTTAATGAGCTTTACGACTATTGCTATAAAGTCGCTTCCGTCGTCGGCCTGTTGTGCATAGAAATCTGGGGATTCGACGGCAGCGACACCACCCGCAAGCTCGCTGAATATCGCGGCATCGCGTTCCAACTGACCAACATTCTGCGCGACATCCGCGAAGACGCCGATCGGGGACGCATCTATATTCCCGGCGAATTCTTCGCCGGCGCATCGCCCACGCCGCAATCCCTTCTGGCCAACGCCGATTCCCGCCACGTCGCTGCCGTTCAGCGTGTCATCGCCAAAGCCTGGGAATACTACGAAGCCTCCGAGCCCCTCGATCAATGCGTCGACCGGAGCGGCCGCTCCTGCCTCTGGGCCATGACCGAAGTGTACAAGAATCTGCTCCGCCACATCTCCCGCGACCCTGCCTCCGTCCTCAGCCACCCTCCGCGTGTGACCGGCGCGCGCAAGCTGGTGATCGCACTCGAAGCGCTGGTGAACCAATGACTCCGCGGCGCACCGCCATTGTCATAGGCGGCGGCCTCGCCGGCGTCGCGACGGCCATGCGGCTTTCAGAATCCAACTGGTGCGTGACGCTTCTGGAAACCCGCAAGCGGCTGGGAGGCCGGGCCACCAGCCACGTTGATCCCGTCACCCAGCAGCTCCTCGACAACTGCCAGCACGTTCTTCTCGGCTGCTGCACCAACCTTGTCGATCTCTACACGCGACTGGGCGTCGACCACCTGATCGAGTGGCACGACACGCTCCACTTCCTCGACCGCAAAGGCCACCACGACAAGCTCGGCCGCAGCCCCCTGCCGGCTCCGATGCATCTGAGCGGCTCGCTGCTCAAGTTCGACTGCCTGAGCTGGACGGCCAAATGGGCCATCGCACGCGCCATGCTCGCCATGCTCCGCCTGCCGCCGGCGCACCGCGCCCAGTGGGCCGACAAAACCTTCGCCGAATGGCTTGCATCGCAAAAGCAGCCACAGGAAGCCATCGAAAGATTCTGGGAAGTGATCATCGTCAGCGCCCTGAACGAAAACGTGCAAACCGCCAGCGCCGTCCACGCCCTGCAGGTCTTCCAGGACGGTTTTCTGTCGAACCGCGACGCGTATGTGGTGGGCCTCGCGAGCGTCCCCCTTGTGAAACTTTATGAACCCGCCGCCCCCATCCTCGAATCCCGAGGCGGCGCAGTTCGACTGGGCGCGTCCGTCCGCCAGATCAACTTCCAAGACAACGCGATCACCAGCATAGAATTGAGCGACGGGCAACAACTCAGCGCCGACCTCTACATCAGCGCGCTTCCGGTTGAGCGCCTCGACAAACTACTCACGCCCGAAATGCGCACGGCCGACGAGCGCCTGCGCGAGCTAAGCCGATTTGAGTTCAGCCCGATCCTCGGAATCCATCTTTGGTACGAGCGCGAAGTGATGCACCTGCCGCACGCGGTGACGCTGGATTCGCCGCTCCAATGGGTCTTCAACCGAGGCCTCGATGTTGGCACGAGCCACCAGCATCTGCACGTTGTCATCTCCGCTGCCCGGGACTGGATCGATCTTTCCACGGAAGAGATTTTACGGCGCGTGCGCGAGGAACTGGCCATCTACCTTCCTAAAACGAACGAGGTGAACTTCATAGACGGCCAGGTCATTAAGGAGCGCCGCGCCACCTTTTCCGCCACGCCAAGGATAGAAGCCTCCCGCCCCCCAACCACAGGCGCGATTCGAAACTTGATCTTGGCCGGCGATTACTGCAACACGGGTTGGCCGGCCACCATGGAGGGAGCAGTGAGGAGCGGATATATGGCTGCCGAAGCCATCACCGGCCACCCCTCACGCGTGGATGATCTGCCCGCGTCCTTCGCCGTCGACTTGCTTTGGTCTGTCCTAACCTGATCGGCCATCTTGTGACCGCCGCCGGTCATTGCGGCACAGGCTGCGGCAAATGCTTCGCCACCAGATCCAGCAGTTGCTGCGGCGTAAACTCCGCCTTGATCAAAAACTCCTTGACCCCAAGCGTCTGCGCCTGTCGATTGGTCGCACGATCTTTGTTCCCTGTAAACATGATGACCGGCATGTTCTTCCACTTGGGAAACCGCCGAATCCCCGTCAGAAACGTCAATCCATCCACCTCCGGCATCATGTGATCCAGCAGAATCAAGTCCACCGGGCCCTCCTTTAACCGCACCAAACCCTCTGCGCCGTTGCGCGCCACCGCCGTTTCATAACCGCTCGTTCGCAGTAACTTCGCTAGCGCATCGCGGCTGGCGGCAATGTCGTCAACGACAAGTATCTTACTCAAGTGACCTCCGGCTGGACTTTGGAATACGCCCCAACCAACCGCAATGAGCAAAGCCCGTTCCAGTCGAAGCAATAACGTTCAATTCGCCGTGGAATCACCATTTTCCTTCGTTTTCCCATCCACCCATTCATGGGCCCGCGACATCAATGCCGCCGGGTAACCCTCGCGCTCCAGCACCCGCAGGGCATTTCGCGTCTCGGCTATTCCTTCCCGGATGCGGTAATCAAACACGAGTTCGGTCTCACCAAGCTCCTCCTGAAAGTGCCTGTTCTCGATGCCCGCTCCCGCGCACTGCCGCGCCACCGTGCGGTCGTGCGTCGCGATGAGGTAAAGGCCGCGCGACGCGCCAAGGTGCTCGATGATGGCCAGCGTCGCCGCCCGCTGCTCCTGATGATTCGTCCCCCGAAACGGCTCATCCACCAGTCCCAGAACCGGCGCATCACCCTCCGGCGGAACAAGCATGCGCCGCAGTTGCCGCACCTCCGCCAGAAAGTAACTCTCCGCCTTGCCCAGGCTGTCGCGAATTCGCAGGTCGGTGATCAGCCGGAGCGGCGTCCACTCCATCGCATCCGTTAACGTCGCACAACCGATCTGCCCAAGCAGCGCGTTCACCCCGGCCATGCGCAAAAAAGTGCTCTTCCCCGACATGTTCGACCCAGTGATCAGCCAGAGATTCTGCCCACCTGAAAGCGCCAGGTCGTTGGGCACATCCAGATCCGGCGGAATCAACGGATGGCGCCCGCCGGAAATCTTCAAAGCCGGCTGGCCGGCATCCGCCAGAACGCACGGCCACGACGTGTCTGGTTGTTCGGCCGAAAAACAAGCCAGGCTGATGAGGGCTTCCAGATCGGCGATCGCCGCCACCCCATTCCGCAGCGCGTCCCGGCGGGGGATCAGGCGATGATTGATGGCCTCGATCACATGCAGGTCGTAGAGCGCGGTGGAATTCAGCGCCACCCGCACCATGCCGCCGCCGGAAACCCAGTTGATATACCGAAGCGCCGAGGGCAGTGACCCGGCCGCGCAGACCGGCCTGAATGCTTCGCGCAGGATCGACAATGCCGTGGTCGCGGGAAGATCGTCCACCGCCTGTGTTGCGACCCGCACATATTCCTCAGCAAAATCGGCCGCCTGTTCCCACTGCCGCAGAGAGTTTCGCAACTGGGTGCGCACCGGAAGCGTCACAACGGCGTTGAACGCCACCACGGCGAAAATTATGAATAGTCCGTTCACATCCCGTTCGACAATCCGCGACAGTCCCAGCACAACCAGACACAGTCCGACGAAGGACCATCCCCAGGCAAGCCAGGAAAGAGCCGGCCGCAGGAGGGTTTTCGCGTCGTCCAGCGCTTCCACAAACGCGGCCATCGAAGCATCCA
>JBBRHH010000512.1:0-4580 GCA_038222915.1 Tepidisphaerales bacterium | reverse complement strand
GGTTGATCCATGACGGCACGCTATCCTCATAATGTATCTCATCCGGCCGAGCGGCAGGGGTTACAGCGGATCTATTCGTCCTTGAACCGGGCACCTTGCGGCCAATGTTTGATCTGGTCGGCGACCGGATGAACGAGTGGGTCGAGGATTTCGACGAGGTATTTGTGTTGGGGGCTGTAGTCGGCGTTGAAGAGGATGGCCCAGGTGATGCCGTCGTGGCGGCGGACGAGGAGGGAGGCGGTGCCGTCGAGGAGGCCGGCGTGCCAGATGGTGGGAAGAGTTTTTTCGGACGGGCGCACCTGCCAGCCATCGGCGTAGTAGGCGGCTTCGGGCTTGCCCTCCTTGTCAAAGCCGGTGTCTTTTGGACGACTGAACATTTGTTCAATGGTGGCGGCCTTGAGAATGGGAGAGTGCTCGGGATCATCGAATGAGCTGGCGAAGCAGGCCAATTCGGAGGCGGAGGCGATCCAGCCGCCGTGGGAGTCCATCGCCTCGAGGTACCAGCCGCCATAGGCGACGGGGAGCTTTGCGCCATCGCCGAAGACGCTGGAACTCTGGCGATCGCCTAGGGGATAGTAGCGGACTTCGTTTTCGGCCCGGCCTTTTTCGAGGGTTTGGCCAATGCGCATGTGGTTGATGCCGAGGGGATGGAGAATGTTGCGCTGGACGTATTGTTCGTAGGAGAGGCCCGAGACTTTTTCGATGACTCGGCCGAGTACGCAGTAGCCGAAGTTGGAATAGGCTTCGCGGGTGCCGGGGTCGAAATCGAGGGGGCGGCCCATCATGTACTCGATGATCTGGCGCGGCTCGGCCGGCGGTTTTGCGCCCATGACTTTGGCGATCTCGATGGGGCGGAACATCGGATCGAACGAAGCGGCGCGGTCGAAGCCGGCGGTGTGATGGAGGAGTTGGCGGATGGTGATCTTGAGAAGACGGGGGTCCACTTTTTGGCCGGGCTCGAGGTGGGGTGGGTAGTCGAGCAATTCGAAGGCGTGGTCGTCGAGATGCAACTTGCCGCGCTCCTCGAGCTGGAGGATGGCGGCGGAGGTGAAAGGCTTGGAGATACTGGCGATGCGGAAGAGCGAGTTGGGTTGAACGGGGAGACGTTTTTCGAGATCGGCGTAGCCGTAGCCGCGTGCGTAGATGAGTTTTCCATCGCGGGCGAGGGCGAGGGATGCGCCGGGGATGTTGTCGTCGTGGAGGAAAGTGAGGATGAGGTGGTCGAAGGGGGCGAGGTCGGGGAGGGGCTGGCCGGTGGTTGGGAGATCGGGGTCGGCGGCGCGCGAGGAGAGAGGGCGGATAAATACGGTGATGCAGGTGATGAAAATGACTTTCGCGAGTTTGGGGGCGACGCGGGATTGGTGTTCAGGCGATTTCGTCATTACTGCACGTTAATATTGGCCGACCGGATGGAATCGCATTTTCTACATTATGGTGCCACGGATCGTTCGCAAAGCTCTGTTCATGCAATTGAATTTCTGGGTGTTCTGATTCTCCTGTTGCTGGCGATCTTTTTCGAGCTCCCCTACGGGACAGAGTTGATTCAAAAAGTGATGCACACGGAGCAGCCTCACCTTATGAATGATCCGCAGGCGCTGAGAATATCCTGTTCGATTTCGATGGTGCAATCGGTGGTCGCAATTGGGTTGGCCATCCGGCTGGCATTTCGGAGGAAGGGGTGGCGCGGGGCTTATTTCATCGTTGGCGTGTTCGGGGTGCCTATTTTGATCTTTGCGCTCATTGTGCTTTCCGGACTTCGTTCATGAGGTATGAGCATTGCGATGAAACATGCTGCGCGGCCCAACCCGCCACCTGATCGGCGTCCACCTTCCTAAACCTTCAATTTCGACCAAGTTCAATAGGTCGCTTGGCCTACCCTCCGTCACCGCGTATCCTATTACGCCCCCAATCCGGTGCCAATTCGGCATGTCATTGGGGCAAGGAGCCGTATTGATGATTTCCCTGGAGGGTTTCCGCGAACAATGCTCTGCCACGGTCCAAACGCTGGGACAAACTCTGTTTGATAAAGGCGCCGTCACCATCGACCACACGTCGGCCGAGCGGATTGATGCCACGGTCGCCCATTATGGAAACCGCTTTGTCACGCTCAGTCTCGATGAAATGGCGATCGCTTATTCCTGCACGTGCGGCGGCGAAGACATGCCCTGCGCTCACGTGCTGGCGACGGTGCTGGCGGCCAACAAGCGCGGCATTCTCGACAGCTGGCCGCCGGGTGCGGTGCTGATCATGGAAGAGGAGGAGGACGAGGAGGAGGGATGGCAGAGGCCGGTCGAGGGGATTTCGGTGATGTTCGGCGACTCGGCGAGTGCTTCTACGAAGAAGGGCAAGGCGGCGCGGCCGAGCGAATCGTGGAAGACGATCATCAGCAAGGTGCAGAGTAGTGCGCGGGCGCAGGCGCGGCCGCGGACGCCCTGGCCGAACTCGCGGCAGATTATTTATGTGATCGACGTTCCGCGCACGCTGGACGGCAGCGGGCTGGCGGTGGATATCAAATACCGTGATCCCAAGCCGACGGGCGGGTGGACCAAGCCCAAAAGCCAGCGATTTGCGTACGACCAACTGGCCAGCGTTCCCGATCTGCAGGACCGGCAGATTCTCGCATCGCTGGTTGGGGCCAAGTCGCGCGACTCGGATTCGAACTACTACTATTCGTCCTGGAACGATCTGCCGGCGCGATATCGCCTGCATGAGCCGTGGGACGACACGCTGGTTCCAATCATGTGCCGGACGGGGCGCTGCTTCATCCGACCGTCGGCCGACAACAGCGACATTTTTCCGATTGAATGGCAAGATCAGGCGTGGGATTTGTGGCTGGAAGTTCGGCCGAATCCGAGCAGCAACGATTACATCCTGAGCGGTGCGCTGCGGCGCGGCGAGGAGCACATCTCGTTGGCCGAGCCTGTATTGATTTTGGCAGGGGGCCTGGTTTTTTCGCGCGAGCATGCCGCGCCGCTGCATGATTTTGGCGCTTTCCCATGGGCCGCGGCGCTGCGCCAGCGCCACAGCATCAAGATTCCGCATTCGGCGGGGCAGGAGTTGCTGCGCAGTATCTTTACGATTCCGGGCATTCCGCGGCTGGATCTGCCGGAAGACCTGCGGGTGGAAGAATCCCGGCCGGTTCCGACGCCGCGATTATCGCTGCGGGCGCAGCCGAGCGGTTACTGGGGGCCGCCGAAGCTGCGCGGGCGATTGACGATGGATTACGCCGGGGTGATCGTCGATCCGGAGAAGCCCGAGGGGCTTTATGACGCGAATGCGCGGCGGATCATCGTGCGCGATTTGGTGGCCGAAGCTGCGGCACGGGAACAGCTCAACCAACTGGGATTTCGCGAAGAGCAGTTTTATTCGGAAAAGCAGGCACAGCTTCTGATTCCGCAGACGCAGCTTGCGCGGGTGGTGCGTACACTGAGCCTGGACGGGTGGCATGTGGAGGCGGAGGGGAAGCTGTATCGGCAGGCGGGAAAAATCGACATTGAGGTGAGTTCCGGCATCGACTGGTTCGAACTGCACGGCACGGTGCAGTTTGGCGACGCGGTGGCGCAGCTTCCGTCGCTGCTGGCGGCGGCACGGCGGGGCGAGAATATGGTCAGGCTGGATGACGGGACGTTTGGAATCATCCCGGAAGACTGGCTGAAGAAGTACGGGGTGCTGGCCAACCTAGGGACGACCGAGGAAGACCATCTGCGGTTTTCCAAGACGCAGGTTGGCTTGCTGGATGCACTGCTTGCGGCTCAGCCTGAAGCGCGATTTGACGAGGTGTTCTCACAGGCCCGCGAGCGGCTTCGGGAATTTAACGGGATCAAGGCGGCCGAGGCGCCGGCGAGCTTTATTGGCGAGCTGCGCGCTTACCAGAAAGACGGCCTGGGCTGGCTGAATTTTTTGCGGGACTTCAGCTTCGGTGGGTGTCTCGCGGATGACATGGGGCTGGGCAAGACGATTCAGGTGCTGGCACTGCTGGAACAGCGGCGACTGCTGCGAAGCCAGCCGGGAATCGCCAAAGAGGATGTACTGCCTCCGTCGTTGGTGGTTCTTCCGCGTTCGCTGGTGTTTAACTGGAAGCAGGAGGCGCTGCGGTTTACGCCCAATCTTCGGGTGCTGGATCATACCGGGGTGGATCGACCCAAATCTTTGCCGGACCCGGGCACGTATGACCTGCTGCTGACTACGTATGGCACGCTGCGGCGGGATATCCCGTTTCTGACGGATATTTTATTCGACTATGTGATTCTGGATGAGGCGCAGGCGGTCAAGAATTCTTCGAGTGAGTCGGCCAAGTCGGTCCGGCTCTTAAAGGCCCATCACCGGCTGGTTTTGAGCGGCACGCCTATTCAGAACCATCTTGGCGAGTTATGGAGTTTGTTCGAGTTTCTGAATCCCGGCATGCTGGGGAGCGCGTCGGTTTTTCAACTGACGGCCACGGGTGGCAAGACGACCGACGAGGCGACGCGGCAGGTGCTAGCGCAGGCGCTTCGGCCGTTCATTCTGCGGCGGACCAAGGACCAAGTGGCGCGCGATCTGCCTGAGAAGATCGAACAAACGATCTTTTGCGAACTGGAAGG
>JBBRHH010000511.1:0-4583 GCA_038222915.1 Tepidisphaerales bacterium | reverse complement strand
TTGGGCGGCTTCGACCACCGAAGGATCGCTGGCGAGCATACCGGAGGTTCCGCAGGGCGATGTGTGGGACAAGGTTTGCGCCGAGCATGGGAACTGTCTGGGAAAGGCGTGCAAGTTCTATAAGCCTTGCCATTGGCAGGCCGCGAAGCGGCGGATGCAGGGTGGGAAGATTCTGATCGTCAATCACGCTCTGTTCTTCTCTGATCTGGCGCTGCGGGCTGCGGGCGTGAACTATCTGCCGAAGTACGATGCGGTGATTCTGGATGAGGCGCACACAGTTGAAGATGTGGCCGGTGATCATTTTGGCTTGAAGATCAGCGAGACGGGTCTGCGGTATCAGCTTCGAACCCTCTACGATCCGAAGCGCGGGAAGGGATTGCTGAACACGCATGGGCCGGCCGCGAACGATGCGATTGATGACGTGATGGAGTTGCACGAGCGGATGGGGTTCTTTTTCAGCCGGTGCATGGACTGGCAACAACATCAGGGGCGCGCCAATGGCCGAATCCATGATCCGGAGTGGGTGGACAACGATTTGTCGCCGAAGCTGCGCGAGCTGGCACTGCATGTGAAGGCGATGCTGACCAAGATCGACTCGCAGGAAGACGTATCGGAGCTGACCAATGTCGCCAACAAGGTGTCGCTGAGCGCCGACACGCTCGATGCAATTATCAAGCACGATTTGAAGGATGCGGTTTACTGGATGGACGTCGCAAAGCGGCCTTCGCCGAGACTCACGCTGCATGCCGCGCCAGTTTCGGTCGCCGATGGATTGCGTAAGCATCTCTTCAGCAACATTGGAAGCGTGATCATGACGAGTGCAACGCTTTGTACCAAGTCGGCCAAGACTTCTGCGATTGAAGCTGCCGCGGCGCCCAGTGCGTTTTCGTATATCCAGTCGCGACTCGGGGTGGATAAGGCAGAGACGCTGCTGCTTGGATCGCCCTTCAATTATGAGGAACAGGCGAAGCTTTATATTGAATCCGATCTGCCATTGCCGAATGAACCGGCCTTTCTGCCGGCGGCTTGCGAGAAGATCCTTCATTATCTGCGGCTGACCAATGGCGGGGCTTTTGTGTTGTTTACCAGCTACAGCATGTTGAAGACCGCCGCTGAGCGGCTGCAGGGGGTGCTGGAGGAGATGGGGCTGCCGGTGTTTGTGCAGGGGCAGGGCGCGACGCCGCGTGTTTTGCTGGAGCGGTTTCGGACTACGCCCAATGCGGTGCTTTTTGGGACGAGTAGTTTCTGGCAGGGGATTGATGTGCAGGGGGATCAGCTTCGAAATGTGATTCTGGTGAAGCTGCCGTTTGCCGTGCCGGATGAGCCGTTGGTTGAGGCGCGGCTCGATGCGATCAAGCGGGCCGGGGGTAATCCGTTTATGGATTACTCGGTGCCGGAGGCGATCATCAAGCTGAAGCAGGGGTTTGGGCGGTTGATTCGCAGCCGGACGGATCGGGGGATTGTGGTGATCCTGGACAGCCGGGTGAAGACCAAGCGGTATGGGAAGCTGTTTCTGGATGCTTTGCCTCTGGCCGCGGCGGGGAAGGTTGCGTCGGGGGTTTGAATTTCGGGGGTTTTGCCTGCACAATTCCGGTGCTTCGAATGTCTCCCCACTGAGGTTTTGATCATGTTTGGCAACAAGACCGGCTGGATTATCTCGGCCATCATCGTCATCCTGGAAGGACTTGGGATGTATGCGCTGTACACCGTTTCGCAGCCTTCGGATCCGACGGCGCTGGGGCGGCAGGCCGCGAAGTATGTGATGGAGTTGGAGGATTCGCCGCGGTCTCTGGCGGGGTCGTTTATGACGGACAGCAGCCAGCCCGGGTCGGGGGAGATGTATCTGAAGGCGATCCAGGATTTTCGGTCGCACCCGAAGGACTACAAGGAGTTTTACGAGCGGAAGGACTTTCTTTCCAAGTCGACGCAGAAGCTCGATCCGGCTTCGATTCCTGCGCCGCCGGCGGAGCTTGCCGGGATCAAGCTTTTGAAGGATGCCACCAAGTTTCAGAATGGGCGGCTGTTTAGCGGGGATGCGTCCAAGTATGGGGAGATCATCAACTACCAGACGAATAAGCAGTCGCTGGAGGATCTGGGGCAGGTTGTGAATTGCACATGGCATATGGGCAAGTGGCACAAGGCCAAGGGTGAAGATGCTGAGGCGAAGGCTTGTTTTCAGGCCATCTTTTCACTTGGGGTGAAGGTGTATGATGAACGGCTGCTCCTTGAGGAATGTGACAAGGGACTTGGATTTATCAATATGGGGGCCGGGGAACTGGCTTCGCTGGACCCTTCGCAGAAGCAGGCGCTGACTTCCTATTCTGAAAGCGAACACGCGTTCTATGACAAGCGGGTGAAGCCGATTCAGAAAGTTACGCATACTGTGAATGCCAACGCCGGGGACCTGATCGAATTTGCCAAGCACGGGGGGGATCGCATGTGGCGGATCGAGGGATTGCTGGCCCTGGGCCGGGTGAAGTTTACGGCTGACCGGGTAGGCGATCAGAAGAGTGCAATACGGGTGCTCAAGGCGATTTCGAATGACGTCACCGAGGAGCCGACGATTCACTTTGCTGCGAAGTTGGCGGCCGATTTGACGGTTGAGGAGTTCCGGGTTCAGGGGAATTGATCGCTATCTGATGAGGCGTAAGGAGTCGGAACCCCAGCCTCCTTTCGGGATGTATTTGCCTAAGGGGAACTGGTGGGAGAGACGGCGGAAGTTGATCAGCTTCAGGCCGGCTATTTTGATCACGTCTATGCGCATCAGTTTTATGAGGCCTTCAGCAAACTGATTTCTTACTGATGCGGTGTTGGTGGTGAGCGGGAAGGAGTAGGCGATGGTTTTGCCGTCGGCAAGGGCGATGCGCACGCGCTCGCGGAGGAGGTAGCGCTGGAGGCGCTGGCCGCGGAAGTCGGGGGAGACGAAGCAGTTTAGAAGATGGCAGCCTTTTTTCCCCGGGTCGTGGTCGTGGTGGATGGGGTCGATGGAGTGGGTTTCGTTGGCGGTCCAGGCCGCGCCGGCCACGGTTTCGGGGTGATTGCTGGTGGGTGGATCTACGAGGGCGAGGACCATGACGCAGCCGCCGGCGATTTCGTGGCGGCACCAGTCGGCGTCCATGCCCTGGCCGTTGGAACCGCTGAAGGCGATGAGCTCGGGGAGGTATTGTTCCTGGCCTCTGCGCACCACCACCAGGCGGAAGCCGAGGGGGAGGCGGTCTGGTTCGATGGGCTCGATGGGGCGGACGATGACGTGGTGGCTGTGGAGCTGCGGGGTGAAGGCGTTGGCTATTCGGCGGAGGATGCTGGCGATGTGCGTTGTGGCGCTGGCGCGGCTGGTTGCGGGGGATGATGGGAGGGTGAGGTCTTTCATTGCGGCGACCCTTTGCACAGTCCTTATGCCAGACCTAATGCGCGGGCTACGGTTTCGCCTATGAGCTCGGCGCTTTCGGCTACGTGGATGCCGGCGGCTTTCAGCGAGGCGACTTTGGTCGCGTGGGAACCTTCGCTGCCCATGATAATTGCGCCGGCGTGGCCCATGCGGCGGCCTGCGGGGGCGGTTTTTCCGGCTACGTAGGCGATGACGGGTTTGCGCACGTGCTTTTTGATGAACTCGGCGGCGGCTTCTTCGTCGGTGCCGCCGATTTCTCCGATGATGACGATCGCCTGGCTCTCGGAGTCTTCGTTGAAGAGTTTCAGCGCATCGACGTAGTTGGTGCCTTTGACGGGATCGCCGCCGACGCCGACGCTGGTGGTCTGGCCGATGCCGCGCTTGCCGCACTGGTAGACGGTTTCGAAAGTGAGGGTGCCGCTCTTGGAGATCATGCCGATCGACTTGCCGCTCTTGGCCTTGTGGGCGGGCGTGAAGATGTAGCTGGGCATGATGCCCATCTTGCATTCGCCGACGGTGATCATGCCGGGGCAGTTGCAGCCGAGGAGGCGGGTTTCGGGATAGCCCTTGAGAAACTCCTTCAGACGAATCATGTCGAGGATGGGAACGCCTTCGGCGATGGAGACGACCATGCGAATTCCGGCGTCGGCGGCTTCCATGATGGCGTCGGCCGCGAAGGGGGCGGGGACGAAGCTGATGGAGGCGTCCGCGCCGGTGGCTTTTACGGCCTCGCGGACGGTGTTGAAGACGGGGAGGCCGTTGGGGTCTTTGGTGCCGCCCTTGCCGGGGGTGACGCCGCCGACCATGTTGGTGCCGTAGTCGAGACAGTCTTTGGTGTGGAACGCGCCGGCCTTGCCAGTGATGCCCTGGCAGATGACGCGGGTTTGTTTGTTGATGAGTATGCTCATCGCGATGGCCATCCGATAAAACGCTGAAACGACGCTCGAAAACATCCTAGGGATCGAGCGGAGGGTCACAAGGAATATCGGCGCTTGAGAGATGAGACTGGAAACTGGGGACGTGACGGCCACTTCCGGGCGGGTGCACATTGCAAGGTTGGAGGAAGATTGGGTGGTTTTTGGGGTAATTTGTGCGTGTGCGCAGCGCGCGCAATTGAGTTGCGTGTCGGTTTGCCCGGAGGTGGTTTTCTTAAGTGTCGAATTTGGTTTGGGTTGCGCGATTCGGAGGGTGCCGC
>JBBRHH010000510.1:0-4586 GCA_038222915.1 Tepidisphaerales bacterium | reverse complement strand
CGGAGGACTGGAATGCCCCATTGGTCTTTGACCTGGGGGTCGAGGTCGGCGTAGCAGTTTTCGTTGGGGATCATTTCCCCGCGTGAGGAGAAATAGACGAAGGACCCGTAGTAGCGGCGGGCGTCTTCCTTGAATTTGGTGCCGTAGCTGCCCCGTGACATGCCGTCGGGGACGGGGTTGGAGCCGCCGGGCATGCTGCGTGAGCCGCCGAGCTCGATGTGGTAGCCGCGCGCGAAATTGAGCTTGCCGGCCTTTTGTTCCTTGTAGAGCCACCAGGGGGAGTAGAAGTGGTCGCCGCCTGCGCCGTCTTCGTTGTGGGGCGGGAGATTTTCGAGGGCTGGGATGTGGCCACCCATGCCTGCGCCTACGGTGTCCATGATGTATTTGCCGACGAGGCCGGAGGAGTTGGCGAGGCCGTTGGGAAAGGTGTTGCTTTTGGAGTTGAGGAGAATGCGGACGGTTTCGCAAGCGCCTGCGGCGAGAATAACGGCCTTGCCGTTGACGCGGGTTTCCTTGCCGGTGGCCTTGTCGATGAAGACGATGCCGGTGGCCTTGGCGTCCTTGTTGACGAGGACTTCGCGGGCGTGGGCGTTGGGGATGATGTCGAGATTGCCGGTGGCGAGAGCGGGCGGAAGATGGACGGTGGTTGACTGGTAGTTGGCCTTGATGGAACAGCCTCGGCCGCAGACGGTGGCCCAGAAGCAGGCCATGCGTTTTTTCATTTCTTCGCCGACGATCTTCTGTGCGGTTGGGTTGTCGGGATGGAGCTTGGCCGGGATATTTTTTGAGTCGAGGGCTTTGGTAAGAACGGCGCGGTGGATAGAGACAATGGGGACGCCGATGGACTTGCCATGCTTTTGGGCGAGCAGTTCGGCGGCTCGGCCTTTAGGCGGCGGAAGCAAAACGCCGGGCGGGGAGTTGGGCGTGTTCTCCATGCCTTCGTTGGTGCCGTAGACGCCGATGAGCATCTCTACCTTGGTGTAGTAGGGCTCGACGTCGTCGTAGGTGATTGGCCAGTCGAAGCCGAGCCCATCGCGCGATTTTGGTTTGAAGTCGTAGGGGCCGTTTCGCAGGGAGATGCGTCCCCAGTGGTTGGTGCGGCCGCCCATCATGCGTGGACGCCACCAGCGGAATTCTTCGCGCGGTGTTTCGTGGACGCTGGTGTAGGGTTCGCCGGGGACGTCCCAACCGCCGCCGACGGTGGCGTCGAAAAAGCCGTACTGTTTGTCCGCTGTGGCTGTGCCCATCAAGGGTGCTTGCGCGGGGCTGTTGAACATTGGTGTTTCGGTGACGGGGTCATAGCTTCTGCCGGCTTCGAGCATGACGCATTTCAGGCCGGCCAAGGTCAGGGTGTAAGCAGCCTGACCACCGGCCGCACCAGAACCCACAATAACAACGTCGTATTCGGCTTTCGCCTGGTCGGCAGAGATGATCGGCATTGGTCCTCAGATTCACATGGAAGAAACGCTACGTCATCCTTCACTACATCTTGAAGGAGGTCGCGTTCGGATTATGGGAAAATGGTGCCTTGGCCGCAAGCAACAGGGATCGCCGGTCGACCTCAACTGGAATATCAGCGTTCTGGCAAGCCATTATGGCTGAGTCCGCACGTATGCAAAATAATTCTCTTGATTTAGTCCTTTAAGTTGCGCACATTTGCGGAGATATACGGTAGAGACTGCTGAAAGAGTGGGATTCGGGAGAAACAATGGCGCAAACCTTTCGCAACTGCATATGCAGTTTTGCGGCCCTGATGTTTGTCATCGGCGCGCCTGCGATATCGTCGGCGTCGCTCGTCGCGTATTTCACTGACTTCAATGTCAATAGCACAAGCCCCGCCGCCCTGATCACCAACAGCGGCGACACACCCGTTCACATCACAGACATCAGCACGTTTGCATTTGACTCGGCCTCGGTTTTCATGCTGTATGAATCGCACAACGCGGCACCCCCATCGTCGGCTTTGCTGGCGCGAATTCCCGATCTGACGACGTGGGTGGAGGGTGGGGGCATCGTGATGATTCACGACCGATCCGCACTCGACAACGATCTCATTCCTGGTGGATCCGGTATTTCGCTTACGCGATCGCTGGGAACGGATCTGGATGTGGCCGCGCCGGTATCGGCGCTGTCGAATGCGTTGCTGGGAAGTATCAACAACTCGACGCTGGATGGGGGGGCGTACTCGGATGACGGCTATGCAGATGTCAGCACACTGCCGTTGGGGGCGATTAATTTTCTGTCGCCGGGGCCGGACCTTACCAAGTCATCGGCATTTGGTTTTCCGCTGGGACTGGGATATGTCTATTACTCGACGATTCCGCTGGACTTTTATCTCAGCGGCGGCGACCCGGGCTCAGTGGCAGATAACTTCACGCAGACCTACGGCGCCAACGTTTCCCAGCTCGCCGCCACACTATTGAACGCCGAACCTCCTGTGCCGGAACCGACGGCCGTCTGTACGCTGGCGTTTATGGGACTGACAGCGATTGGCCGGCGGTGCAGGGGCGGCGCAATGCTCGACAAATAATTTTATTTAGCGCTGGCTACCGGCATTTTGAAGTGCATACTGTTAGTGACCCTTGGTGCTAAGTGCCAAGGCATAACACGCCAGATCCGTGAGCAGGATTAAATGGGTGGCTTCGACCCCACTCTCCTGTCCAACGATATGCTGGCGTGCTTTTTTTTGCGCGTAGAAACCACTTTGAAGACCAATATCATGTTGATCGCAGGGAGAAGGAGGGGGTTAAAAGCGGGCGAGGAGGTTCGAACTCCCGACATTCACGTTGGGAACGTGACGCTCTACCAACTGAGCTACGCCCGCACGCCTTTTACCCTATCAAGAGCCCGCAATTAGTCAACCTTGCGGTTGGAAACCAGACGGTTGCCGTCAAGGGTTGGACCTGCAATTGTTGCAGGTTGAATTTTTTCAGAGGCTGGCGAGTTAACCTGATTGTTGCGAGACGCGCGCTTGCGGCTGCCCCTTGCATGCGCGCGTTACCGCCAGAAGATAGGGGATGTGCGTCGGCTCGAGGGCTGTCGCGTACGTCCTCTATCTGTTGTTGAGATGCAACAACCTCGGCAAATCGAATGACGCTCAAACGCAAGTTTCTGTCTCAGAACCTCCTGGTGCTGGTCAGCCTGCTCTCGCTGGCGGCGGTGGCGCTTTGGGGTTTGCTCGCGCTGCGTCACAACGTGCGAACAGCCCTGTACGAGTCGGCCGAGCTTCAGCTGATTGAGTCGGCGAGCATTCATGTGGCGAATGCGACTGCGATAATGGTCGGGACGACGACCGGGGAAAGCTACAAGAACGATTTGCACGCCGCGACGCTGGATCTTCAGAATTGTCTGGGCCTGCAGCGCGATGGCGTGGCGGTCGCGACTGCGGACGAAGGAGCCTATGGCGAGAAGGCCGCGGTGCGAGCGGTGCTGGGGAGTGTGCGGCCGATAATGGAGGAGGAGCTTTCGAACACGACTGTTGAAGGGCGGATTGCGACCGCGGGGCACGTTTCGCAAAGCCTTCGACAACTCATGGGGGTTTGTCACAAGTACATCAGCGCGGCACAGAACGAGGCTGATCGCAATGTGCGGCGAACGCTCCTGCTGGTGGCGCTGATTGGCGGAATTACGATTGTCGGCGCGGGGCTGATGAGTGTCTCACAGTATCGCGGGGTGGTCGCACCGCTGGAACGGTTGCGCGAACGTGTGCGGACGCTGGCGGCGGGAAATTTTGCGGACCGGCTGCCAGTCGAGGGGGATCGCGAATTCACTGAGTTTGCGGTCGACTTCAATCGAATGGCGGGGGAGCTGGATCAATTTTATAAGCGCCTTGCAGAGATGGTCGCGGAAAAGAGCCGGGAGCTGGTACGGTCGGAGCGGCTGGCGAGTGTCGGGTTTCTTGCGGCGGGCGTGGCGCACGAGATCAACAACCCGCTGAACATCATGTCCGGCTATGCCGAGCTTTCGATAAAGCGATTGAAGAGTGGCGGTCCGGAAGTGGCCGCGCAGGTGACCAAGGCACTGAACATTATTCGTGAAGAGGCGTTTCGGTGCCGGGCTATCACGGAGAAATTGCTGAGTCTTTCGCGGCAGGGTGGGAACCGCGAAGTGATTTCGCTGTCGAGCGTGGTGGAAGACGTGGCGACGATGGTTCGAGGACATATCTCGTACCTGGATCGGGACCTGACGCTGTCGGTCGATGCGGGCGATTCGCTGGAGGTTTCGGGGAATGCCGCGGAGTTGAAGCAGGTTTTGTTAAACCTGACTGTGAATGCGTTGGAGGCCGCGAGTCCGGGGACGGGCAAGGTGCGAATCGAAGGATGCCGCGGGGCGAATGGTGTGGAAGTGCGGGTGATCGACAATGGGCGCGGGATGGCCGCGGGAATGGTCGAGCAGGTATTTGAACCGTTCTTTACCGAGAAGCGTGGGGCGGCGGGTCCGGGGACGGGATTGGGGCTCTCGATCACGCATGCGATCGTGCGCGACCATGGCGGGCGGATTACCGCGCGGAGCGACGGTCTTGGCCGGGGCAGCACATTTACGGTGTATCTGCCCGCGCACTGCAATGCGGATGAACTGGAGGAGTC
>JBBRHH010000509.1:0-4602 GCA_038222915.1 Tepidisphaerales bacterium | reverse complement strand
GAACAAGGCGCAGAACTAATGGCCCCCATCCGCCCCACGGCCTTCGAACGCTTTTACTTCCGCGACCCCAACGGCTACATCATGGAAGTAATCCACCAGGAACACTGGACTGCCGAGAATCCATAACGCACGAGAAAATGTCAGCACGCGTCAACATCGGCGATCCTGTACAAAACGTCGGTATTTGTCGATAGCTGCAGACGATTCGTACAACGTAAACTTTCAAAGAAATGACCGTCGCCGGTTACCCGGCGACGGCCATCAATAATCTCACACAAATTGCTCGCAAACCCAAGCCCTACTCATTTTCACTCTTCGCCTGCTCTTTCTCAGCCTCAGCCGCGGCCTTCCGCGCCGTCTCCATGCCCGCCTTGCTCTCGGCATCAGGCGATACCCAAACCTTCACGTTCGCCGACAGATCTTCCGCCAGCTTCACGACCACGGTGTATGTATTCACCTGATCGAGCTTCCCGGCCAGCGTCACATCCGGTGCCTCGATGTTGAAGCCCTGCGCCTGCAACGCCTTGGCGATGTCGGTAGCCGACACAGCTCCATAAAGGTGCCCTTGCTCGTTGGTCTTGCGCTCCAGCGTCACTTCCGCGCCTTCCAACTGCTTGATCAAAGCCTCCTGCTGGCTGCGGCGTTCGCGCTCCTGGCGCTCGATCTCCTGCCGCCGCGCCTCGATCTTCTTCACGTTGTTTGGCGTCGGCGCCACGGCCAGCTCCTTGGGGAGCAAAAAGTTCCGTGCATATCCGGCCGACACTTCCACCACGTCGCCGACCTTGCCGACGTGACGAATGCTTTCTTTCAAAAGGAGTTTTACAGTTGCCATTGTTGATGTCCTCGTATGTTCTTCGGTTGTAGTTGATGAAATTACGTCTGCGAATCCGTCACGTCATTTAGAAAGGAATATCGTCTTCCTTGAATTGCTGTTCGTCGCCATACGGCTGCTCCGGTGGGGGGGCTCCACCGCCGCCGCGCGGTTGCTGCGGCTGCTGTGGCCCGCGGTTCATCGGAGCGCGCTGCGGCGCCCTCGAACCGCCGCCGCCTTCGCCGCCCTCGGCGTTAGATCCGCCACCGCCCTCGCCACCACCGCCAGGAGCATCGCTCCGGCCGCCGACAAACTGAAAGTTGTCGATCGTGACGCGATGCTTGCTCCGCTTGCCGCCACCCTGTTTGTCTTCCCAGGTGTCCAGCTTCAGCCGGCCTTCGACAAGCAGCGGCTTGCCCTTCTGGCAATACTGATTGATCACCTCGGCCTGCTTCCCGAAAGCCGTGCAATCGATGAAGCACACCTCTTCGCGATCCTCTCCCTGCGCCGTGCGAAACTTGTGGTTCACGGCCAGGCCAATTTCCACCACGGGCGTGTTGTTGGGCAGGTAGCGCAGTTGCGGGTCACGGGTGAGGTTCCCGAGCAGAATAACCTTGTTGAAGCTAGCCATCGGATGCCTTTCTGATCCTGGATCAAACGGCGGTTGCGATCAAACGCCAACAGCGCACAGCTTACTCGCCGGCGACGCCTTCGGGCACGCCTTCTTCACGACGCGGACGCGCCGGGCGATCTCCACGGTCGCCGCCACGGTCTCCGCCGTAGCCGCCACCACCACCGCCTCCGCCGAATCCACCACCACCGCCACCGAACCCGCCGCCACCGCCCCAGCGATCAAACGTCCGCTCTTCGCGCGGCTGAATCGGCTGTGGCTCCACGGCGGCCATCTCGGTTTCATTCAGATGCTCGGCCCGCAGCACCAGCACCCGCAGAATCTCTTCATTGAGCTTCACATCACGCTCGAGCGCGGTCACCGAGCTTCCCTCGGCCTTGAAGAACGCGATCACATAGGTCCCGCGCTTCTGCTTGTTGATCTCGTAAGACAGCTTCCGCTCGTCCCACTTCTTGATCACCTGGATTTGGCCGCCATGGGCTTCGATAAACTTGCGGCACAGGGCGATCCCGGCTTCCGCTTCGGTCGACGCCATCGTACCAACCAGGAACATTGCTTCGTACTGATTCGTTGCCATCGTAACTATCTCCCAAGCATGGGTATAAAGGCCGGTTGAAAACCCCCGGCCGCCCGGGTCATGCCGCAAATGCGCGGCTCACATCTTGTTTCGTTCCACTATTCCGCATCTGGATTAAATCGGTTCATCGCCGTCTCAATCCCTTTCTCCATCCAGACCAGCGCCGCGTCCACGCCGCGTGATATCGCCGGCGACAACGCCTTGCGCTGCTCTTCCGAAAACCGTCCCAGCACATAATCCCGCGCAGGTACGCGGGGCGGCGGGGCATCGATTCCTATCCGCAGGCGCGAGTACGTCGAGCCGCTCAGCGCCCGCTCAATATCCTTCAATCCGTTGTGGCCGCCGCTACTGCCGGCCGCCCGCAATCGAATCTTTCCACACGGCAGCGCCATATCGTCCAGCACCACCAGCAGGTCGCGCAACGGCATCTGATAAAACGCCAGCGCCGCCTGTACCGCTCCGCCGCTCAGGTTCATAAACGTCACCGGTTTCAGCAGCAGCGCCTTATCGCTTACGCCGCCCAGCGTCACCGGCCCGTCCATCACCAGCCCGTCGAATTTGCTCCGGGAACTGCGATCGAAATCGCCCGCATTCCCGACAAGTCCCAGCCGCGCCGCCAACCCGTCGATCAGGTCAAACCCGACGTTATGCCGCGTCCCGGCATATTCCCGTCCAGGATTTCCCAAACCAACGATCAGCTTCATCAAACCGTTCCAAACATTCGAGTCCGTTACTTCTTGGCCGCCTCGGCGTCTTCCTCGCCCTCGGCCGCCTTGCGACCGATCACTTCAGGCTCGGCCGATTCACCTTCCACCGCTTCCGTCGGGGCGGATTCTTCAATCTCGCGCACCGTCGCAACGATCTGGTCTTCATCCTGCATCGCCTTAACGCCGGCGGGCAACTTCAGGTCCTTGATGTAGACCACGTCGTTCAATTTCATCTCGCTGACGTTGTGCCGGATCACATCCGGAATCTCGACCACCAGGCATTCGATCTCGAGCTCGTTGAGCATCTGCTGCAACACGCCGCCGTCGGCCTCGCCCTTGGGCGTGCCTTTCAGCTCCAACGGCACGGTCACTTCCACGCGCTCGTCCAGGCTCACCCGGGCAAAGTCGACGTGGAGCACATCCGAACCCAGATGATCGTACTGCACGTCCTTCACGAGCACCTTCTCGCTCTTCCCGTCGAGCTGAAGATCAAACACGTGCGCGCCCCGCGAAAGATGTCCCACCACTTCCTTCTTCGGAAGCGTCACCGGAACGACGGCCTCCTTGTGCCCGTAAATCACGCCCGGAAGCATCCCCTTGTCACGAAGCCGCTTGTTGGCCCGTGAGCCAAGCTCCGGCCGATTTGTCGCTGCCACCGAAATAGTCTGTGCCGCCATGAAAATTACTCCTCAATATTCTCGCACCGCTTACTGTAGCGATGCATCAATGAACCAATTCAAACATTGCTATGCTTGCCGTTGTCCGAAAAAAGCGCACTCACCGATTCCTTGTGGTGAATGCGATGAATCGCATCGCCCAGCAGTTGCGCCACGCTCAACACCACCAGCCTCTCCTTGATCGCATCCGCCCGCGACCCGATCGGAATCGAATCCGTCACCGCGATCTTGGTAAACGGACACTCCAAAAGCCGCTCCATCGCCGGCGGTGCAAACACCGCGTGCGTCGCCGCGATGTAAATATCCAGCGCCCCGTTCTCCTTCAGCAGCTTGCACGCCTCCGTCACCGTCCCGGCCGTCGTGATCATGTCGTCCACCATCAGCACGTTCTTCCCCGCCACCTCGCCGATGATGTGCACCGCCTTGATCTCCGAACCGCTCTTGCGCCGCTTGTCGATGATCGAAATCTCGCCGCCCAGCATGTTCGCATACACCTGCGACCGCTTCACATTGCCCACGTCCGGCGAAACAAACACCTTGTTTGTCAGCTTCAAACTCTTCATCCACTTCGCCAGCACCGGCGCTGCGTGCAGATGATCCACTGGAATATCAAAAAATCCCTGCACCTGGGCCGCGTGCAAATCCACCGACACCACACGATCCGCCCCGGCCTGCTGCAGCAGATTCGCCACCAGCTTCGCCGTGATCGGCGTCCGCCCCGAATCCTTCCGGTCCTGCCGCGCATAACCAAAATACGGAATCACCGCCGTCACCTGCTCGGCGCTCGCGCGCCGCAGCGTGTCAATCCAGATGAACATCTCCATCAGATGCGCATTCACTGGATGGCTCGTCGGCTGAACGACGTAACAATCCCGGCCGCGCACATCCTCTTCCACCTTGACGATCAACTCGCCATCAGGAAAAAGCTCCGTGCGGCCTTTGCCCAGCGGGATCTCCAGATGCTTGCAGATATCCTCTGCCAGCTTCGGGTTGGCCCGGCCGGTAAACACCTTCAATTTGTCCGCGTCCTGTTTCGACATAGTTCATGGTGAAGCGCGGCCAATTCGCCCGCGCTCACGTGTTTCCGTCAATCTTCCGCGCCAATCGTCGTTCCTTCCGGCACAATCGCATTGCGTGCCACCCGCGTATACGGCTGCAGAACACACTCCGCCCCAATGCTCGCGCCCCGGCCAACACAC
>JBBRHH010000508.1:0-4608 GCA_038222915.1 Tepidisphaerales bacterium | reverse complement strand
CGAGCGAGGATCGCTGGTCATTCTTCCCGAGATGTTCGCCACCGGCTTCAGCATGAACGTGGGCGCGATTGCGGAGGATGCCACCGGAATTACACACCGTTTCCTAGCCGACACCGCGCGATCGCTTGGCGTCTGGTTGATGGGTGGCGTTGTAACGCGCGGAGCGGATGGCCTCGGGCGAAACGAGGCGGTGGTCTATTCGCCGGAAGGTGTAGAAGCGGCCCGCTACTGCAAGATGCACCCGTTTTCCTTCGGAAAAGAGACGGGGCACTACGGCCGTGGAGATGAAGTGGTCCTGTTCAACTGGGCGGGCGTTCAAGTCGCGCCATTCGTCTGCTACGACCTGCGATTCCCCGAAGTGTTCCGCGAGGCCTCTTTCCGCGGAGCACAGTTGCTCTGCGTGATCGCCAACTGGCCGGCAAGCCGTGAGTCCCATTGGGTGACTCTGTTGCGGGCCCGCGCAATCGAAAACCAGGCCTACGTCGCGGCCGTGAATCGCTGCGGAAATGAACCCAAACTCGCATACTCAGGACGCAGCATGATCATCGACCCGCGCGGAGAAATCATCGCCGACGCGGAAAATGGCGAGAAATTGATTTCTGCCGTTTTGGATCTCGAAGCACTCGTGAAATATCGCGAAGAATTTCCCGCGATTAAAGATGCGCGTCCCAAGCCGTAGACGTCGTTTCGGCCACGAAATTTCAGCGTCGGGAAAAGAAAGAGTCGCCGCGAGCGCGGCCGTGGAATACCACCTGCAACATAGTCCTCATGCCTGCGTCGCCGCCGGTTCCCATTTCCAATCCTTAATCTCCGGCATGTCGTCCCCGTACTTGCAGATGTAATGCTTGTGATCGATCAACTTGTCCCGGATTTCCTGCTTCGCGTAAGCGGCGCTGGCCCCAAGTTGGGGAACGCGGTCGATCACGTCGCCCACCAGATGGAACCGATCCAGGTCGTTGACCACAACCATATCAAACGGCGTCGTGGTCGTGCCTTCTTCCTTGTAACCCCTGACATGCAGGTTGTGGTGGTTGTTCCGGCGATACGTCAGCCGGTGAATCAGCCACGGATAACCGTGATAGGCGAAGATGATCGGCTTGTCCTTCGTGAACAGGACGTCGAAGTCCTTGTCCGATAGGCCGTGGGGGTGCTCGGTGTCGGGCTGGAGTTTCATCAGGTCGACGACGTTGATGACGCGGATTTTCAGTGTTGGGAAATGGCGGCGCAGCAGTTGCACGGCCGCGAGCGTCTCGAGGGTGGGCACGTCACCGCAGCAGGCCATGACGACGTCAGGCTCTGAACCGTTGTCACTGCTCGCCCATTCCCAGATGCCGATCCCGGCCGTGCAGTGCTTGATGGCCGCGTCCATGTCCAACCACTGCGGCGACGGCTGTTTGCCGGCCACGATCACGTTGACGTAGTTGCGGCTGCGCAGGCAATGGTTGGTTACGCTCAACAGGCAGTTCGCATCCGGTGGAAGATAAACGCGAATCACGTCCGCCTTCTTATTGACCACATGATCGATAAAGCCCGGATCCTGATGCGAGAAACCGTTGTGATCCTGCCGCCAGACGTGCGACGACAGCATGTAATTCAGCGAAGCGATCGGCCGACGCCACTCAATATGCCGTGTCACCTTCAGCCACTTCGCGTGCTGATTGAACATCGAATCGATGATGTGAATGAATGCCTCGTAGCAGGAAAACACACCATGCCGGCCAGTCAGCAGATACCCTTCCAGCCACCCCTGGCATTGATGCTCGCTCAGCATCTCCATCACCCGTCCATCGGGCGCAACATGGTCGTCAGTCGGGATGATTTCTGCCACCGACTCGCGCGTAGTGACTTCAAAGACCGCCCCAAGACGGTTCGACGCCGTCTCATCCGGACTGAACACCCGGAAGTTCTTCGCATCATCATTGCGCGTCAGCACGTCGCGCAGATATTGCCCCTGAACCTTCGTCGCTTCCGCGATCGTCGCGCCGGGAGTTGGCACGGCCACTGCATACTTCCAAAAATCAGGAAGCCGCAGATCGTGCAGTTTCAGCCCACCGTTGGCATGCGGATTGGCGCCCATCCGCCGCTCCGCCTTCGGCGCAAGCTCGGCCAGATCCGGAAGCAGCTTTCCCTTCTCGTCGAAGAGCTCCTCCGCGTGATAGCTCTTCATCCATTCTTCCAGCATCCGTACATGTTGCGGATTCTCCGAAAGCCCCGAGAGCGGCACCTGATGTGCGCGAAAGCTGCCCTCAACCGGCAGGCCATCCACGACCTTCGGCCCCGTCCATCCTTTCGGCGTCCGCATCACAATCATCGGCCATCGCGGTCGCTCCTTGAAACCGTTCGTCCGCGCATCCGTCTGAATCTTCCGGATTTCCGCGACGATCTTGTCCAAAGTCTCGGCCATCAGCTGATGCACAATCGCCGGAACTTCCCCAACGACAAAGTAAGGGGCATACCCATACCCGCGGAAGAGCTGCTCGAGTTCCTCGCGCGGAATACGCGCCAGGACCGTCGGCCCGGCAATCTTGTATCCATTGAGATGAAGGATCGGCAGCACCACGCCGTCGCGGGCGGGATTGAGAAATTTGTTCGAATGCCAGCTTGTGGCCAGCGGACCCGTCTCGGCCTCTCCGTCTCCGACGACGCACGTCACCCAGAGATCTGGGTTATCGAAAACTGCCCCAAAAGCATGCGAGAGCGAATATCCCAATTCACCGCCCTCATGAATGGAACCCGGCGTTTCCGGCGCTACATGGCTCGGAATGCCGCCCGGAAAGGAGAACTGCTTGAACAACCGCTTCATCCCATCCGCGTCCTGCGAAATGTTGGGATAAAACTCGGAGTACGTCCCCTCAAGATAAGTATTTGCCACCAGCCCCGGCCCGCCATGCCCCGGCCCGGCGACGTAGATCATGTTCAGGTCGTGCTGCTTGATGATCCGGTTGCAGTGCACATAGATGAAATTCAGCCCGGGCGTGGTGCCAAAGTGCCCCAGTAGGCGCGGCTTAATATGTTTCAGCGTCAGCGGCTCTTTCAGCAACGCATTGTCGAGAAGGTAAATCTGGCCAACGGATAGATAGTTCGCCGCCCGCCAGTAGGCATGCATTTTTTGAAGCTCGTCGGGGGAAAGAGGGCTGGGCATAGGGGTCTCTCGCTTGGGATGTTCGAACGCGCGGCGGGCGAGGATTGTAGTCTATTCCGCGTTCGCCACATGCACGCCCTACAACGCCACGCTCTTCCCACTCTCCGCGCTCTTATAAATCCCGTCCACCATCTCCATCAGCGCAATTCCCTGCGCACCGCCGATGATCGGCGTTGCCTTCCCCTGGATGCACTCCTTAAAGTGCCGCATCAGCGCCGCATAGTTCACCACCTTCGGCCCTTTCAGCGGATGCTCCTTGCATTCCCCCTTGCGCCCAAAGTTGCGATACAGCACCGCCCCTTCCTTCGTATAAAGCTCAATCGCTGCCTTGTCGCCATATAGCCTGCATGCCGTCCCGTTCTGATGCTGCGGCTGATTGATCGCCCAACTCGCGGCCAGTTCGATCGACTTCCCTCCCTCAAAGCGCAGAATCGCAAAAGCCGCATCGTCCACGTGATATTGAATGGCAGGATTCGCCGACCCAAATCGATGGTGCGTTACCCCATAAGCGCTCTCCGGCTTCGGCTGCCCCAACAGATACCACGCAACATCCAGCATATGAACCCCCACATCCATCATCGCCCCGCCCCCGGCCTGCTCCTTGTGCGCATACCACCCCGTCCCCACCGGTATCCCGCGCGTCCGCGTCCAGACCGTCCGGGCATGATAAACCTCGCCAACATATCCCTTCTCCACCGCCTGCCGCGCCGCCTGTGCATTGGGACTGAACCGGCGCTGAAACGCATACATCAGCACCTTCCCCGCCTTCCGCGCGGCCGCGTCGATCTGCTTCGCCTCCTTCGCATTCAACGCCGGTGGCTGCTCCAGCATCACATGCTTCTTCGCCTTCAATGCCAACAGCGCAATCGGCGCATGCAGATGGTTCGGCAGGCAAATGCTAACCGCATCAATCTCAGGATCGGCAACAAGTTCCTCGGCCGACGCATACTCCCGCGCCGCGCCAAACTCCGACATGATCTTCCTGCGACGTTCGGGAATCAGGTCGGCCACCGCCGCCACCCGAAAGCCGCCGCCTGCATCCAGATATCCCCGTGCATGCTGACCGCCCGGCCAGCCACCGCCAACAATCCCTACGCGTATCGGTTCCGCCATGAGTCCTTTCGATGGAGGGCCGAAGTTATACAGCGGACCGATCCGCCCGTGAATGGAGTCCGCACCGCTCCGCGGATATGATCGCCCACCACTTCACAAGGAGACCTTCCATGACGTTCCACGCCACCTGCATCGCTACGCTGCTGGTCCTCTCCCAAATCTGTCTGGCCGCCGATGAAAAGCCCGCCACCGACAAGCCCGCCGACTATTCGATCGGCACCATGAACGTCCAGACCCTCCCGGCCATGACCTACTTCTATTCCGCCGAAGAGACCAACTTCGCCGACATTCTCAAAACGATCGACAAATTCATCCCGCCCCTTATCAAGGCGATCGACGACGGCAAGGTCATC
>JBBRHH010000507.1:0-4618 GCA_038222915.1 Tepidisphaerales bacterium | reverse complement strand
GATCACGGCGGGGCATTTGGCAATGCTGGAATTGCGGCTTGGTCTTCCGGAAGCGGCCGAGGCTGCGGTTCGGGTTGCGATTGAACGATGCCGCACATCAATTCCTGCGCGTTCGGTGCTGCGATTGCAGACTTATCTGGCGCAGGCCTGTCTTGATGGAGGGGCATCGCTACGGGCGGCCGAGGAATCATCCCGATTAGAAGCGATGCTGCACGATCTGGAACAGGCGCAGCCGGGGGAGCATCACCTGAATGGATTTGCTTGCCTGGTACTGGCACGCGCGGCGGCAGCGCGAATGGATGCGGCGACGACCGAGCGATGGCTAAGTGAGGCGATGCGGCATTTTTCGTTTCCGGCCGACATGGCGCTGGTGCGGTATTGGGAGGGGCGGCTTCTTCCCGGGCGGTTGAACGATCAATGGCTGGAGTCCATGCAGGCGCTTTTTGGAAAATCTGACGTTGTGAGCGAGGCGGAGGTGCTGACGCATGTGTTGCTGGCGGAGCGTGCGGCCGGCAATGCGGATCATGCGCAGCTTCAGAAGCAACTGGATTTGGCGCTGGATTCGGCCGAATCTGCCAATAGCCCATTGCTGGTGGAGCAGGTGGATCGGGCTTATGCGCGCCTGTTGCCGCATGCGCACGCGGATCGGATGGTGGAGCGATATTCCGGCCGGCGCGCCGAGGGGTTGCGGCATTCGACCACCGAGGAGGCGACGATTGTATTTGCCGACCTGGTGGGATTTACTTCGCGCTCCAATGAGATGAACGCGGGCGAGGTGATGGCGACGTGCCGGAGCCTATTTGAGCTGTCGGTGCCGTTGCAGCGTAAATATCGAGTGAGGCCGCTAACCTATCTGGGCGATGGACTGCTGGCGATCGCGCAGGGGGAGGGGCATGCGGCGCGGGGGCTGGCGTTCGCGAAGGAACTGCTTCGGCAGGCAAATCGGATCACGTTGGTTCGCAAGGCACTTGGCGAACGCTGGGGGTTGACGATGCGGGCGGGAGTGGCGGCAGGGCCGGTGGTGCTGGGAGCGCTTGGGAGCCAATTTCGCCTTCAGTACACTGCAATTGGAATGACGGTGAACCTGGCATCGCGACTGGAAACCGCGGCCGAGCCGTCGCAGGTGGTTTGCGAGTATGCGACGGCGGGCGCCGAGGCGCTGAATGGAAGCGACGAACGGGTGACACTGAAGGGGATCAGTCAGCCGGTGCGGATTGCGCGGTTTGCGATTGGGCTCTGATCAATCGCTCTGTTTGATAGAAAGGGGGCAAGTTGAGTTGGCTGCAACCTTGCGCGATTTGGTTTTTTCGGGTAGGCTTGAGTGCGGTAGACTTGCGGTGGAAACATGTAGGGGCAGGTGCTGCGCTCATGCAATTCCTAAAACGATTTAATCTGTTGGCGGATGCTTTTACGCATCGACACGCTTTTTTCATTTCGATTGAATCCATCCTGGCGGTGGTGGTCATTATCGCGGTCGTTTACGCGGTTCGGCTTAGTCGATCGCAGGCGATTCTGCAGCGGAAGCTGGAGCTTGAGCTGGCCGACCGGCGCAAGGCGGAGGCGAAGTTTCGCGAGTCGGAGGCTTTCTATCATTCGCTGGTGGAGAGCCTGCCGCAAAATGTGTTGCGGAAGGACGCCGACGGGAAATTCATTTTTGCAAATCAGCGATTTTGCGACACGATTGGAAAACCGCGCGAGCAGGTTGTGAATCACACCGACTCTGCGCTGTATCCGGCGGCACTGGCGGAGAAATTCCGGCAGGATGATCTGGCGGTGATGACCAGCGGGCGAATCTTCCACACGGTGGAGGAAAACATCAGCCCGCATGGGGAGAAGGTTTATGTTGAGGTGACAAAGATTCCGTTGCGCGACGGAAACCAAAAGGCGCTGGGTATCCAATGTATTTTCTGGGATGTGACCGAACGGGTGGTGGCGGAACAGCGGTTGAACGAGCAGAACAGATTGCTGGAGGAGACCGCGCGTTCAGAGCGCGAGGCACATCAGGCGTTGAAGAAGGCGCAGAGCCATCTTGTGCAATCGGAGAAGCTGGCGTCACTTGGGCAGACGGTCGCGGGAGTGGCGCATGAGATCAACAATCCGCTGGCGTTTGTGAGCAACAACGTGGCGGTGTTGCAGCGGGATATGCGGGGGATTTGTGAAATTCTGACGTTGTATCGGAAGGCGGAGGATGCGATCGCGAAGGAGCAGCCGGAGCTGATGGTCGGAATTAAAGAAGCGGCCGAGCAAATGGACCTGGAATACACGCTTGCAAACTGTCAGGATCTGTTGACGCGGAGCCGGGATGGGCTGAGCCGGATCCAGCAGATTGTGAAGGATCTGCGCGACTTTGCCCGGCTGGACGAGAGCGATCTGCACGAGGTGGATTTAAACGCGGGGATCGAGTCAACGGTGAACATCATCAAGGGACAGGCGAAGAAGCGGCAGGTGGAGATTGTCCTGGAGCTTGGCGATCTGCCGCCTGTCGCGTGCTTTCCGGCGAAGATCAATCAGGTGGTGATGAACTTGATCTCCAATGCGATAGACGCCGCGGGAGAGAATGGGCGGGTGACGGTTCGATCCATGCACGATGGGTATACGGCGCGCATTCAGGTGGAGGATACGGGACGGGGAATTGATCCGGCGATTCGCGATCGAATATTTGATCCGTTCTTTACGACCAAAGCGCCCGGAGCGGGAACGGGGCTTGGTTTAAGCATCAGCTACGGGATTGTGCAGGACCATGGGGGTTGGATCGAAGTGGCGAGCGAGGCGGGGAAGGGGACGTCGTTTACAGTGAATCTGCCCATCCAAGCGTAACGGCTAATGTGTGGGCGGATAAAGGAAGGGGACCAATTCTTCAAAGCGTTTTTCGATGCGCGCTTTGAGTGCGGTAAAGCCGGGCGCATATTCGTGACCGGTGCGGGCGAGGTGGATGAAGAGCTTGACCATGTTCTGCCAATCGGAGACGTCAATGTATTCGGGGCCGATGGTCTTTTTCTCGCGGTTCATGTTGTGGTAGTTTCCAAGCGCGACGCAGATGGAGGAAGAGAGGTAGCCGTAGATGTCGTAGACGGTCGCCTCGCAGGTACCGCCGGGCATAAGGGCGCGCTGGAAGCCGAACGACTTGTCTTTCTTTGCAAGGGTTTCGGCTTGTTGGGTTAGAAAGTATGTGAGGGCGGAATTGAAGATGCTGGTACGATCGCCGACGCGAATGATGGGGCCGAGCCCCTGCGGTGCGGCCGGTTGCACGGCGGAACATTCGATGGCGACAAGGCGGTCAGTCTCGCGCAGGAGCGAACGCTCGCGAACGGCGGCGATTGCGCCTATGAATCCTTCTTCCTCGGCGCGGGTGAGGAGAACGGCCACCGGAGATTCGGGCGGTTTCTTTGCGAGGGCTTCGAGCATGGCGAGTGCGCCGGCGGCGCCGGCGAGATCATCGCAAACGCGGCTATAGAAGAGTTTGCCCTTTACGCGGCCTTCGCCCAGATCGAACATGCCGCATGCGCCGGCCGGAATTTCCTTGCGGACCTTGACGCGAACACGCTGGGCACGCGGCCCCTTCTTTTCAGGGATGGCTTCGATAATGGTCCCGCGAATCTCTTCCTCACCTACAAAAAAGCGGACGGCGACGTTGGTCATCAACTGGGCCACAACAAAGCCGCGAAAGTCGGCCTCCAGGGTTGTCGCATCGATCATGCGCCGGGCGACCATGCCGGGGTGATCCATGTGCGCCGCGAAGACCCAGCGTGGGAGGCGGCTCTTTGTGCGCAATTCGAGAAGGAGGTTGCCGGCGGTGTCGGTGGAGACCCGGAGGTTTCGATCGGCCGCGAAGCGCTTGGCGAAATCGACGACGCGATGTTCGACGAAGGGAGCGGTGGGGATTGAGCAGAGTTGGGTCAGGAGATTCATGGGCGTTTTATAAGCGGGCAGGTGAGATGGGTCGAGGGCATTGTTGCTGCGCGTTGGAGGCGCCGCCATAATGCTCGAATGAGTGACAGCGCGGGCTCCGAGGCACAGGTCAGGGAAGATAACGCGGTGCTGCGATGGATCGTCCGGCGGCGCGTGTGGCTCTTCGTATTTGTGGCGCTGTTGTTCGTGCTGGCGTTCAACGGGCGATGGCGGCTGGGGCGTGATAGCTCTCTTTATCGTGGGCTGGGGCATAGTCTGGCGCAGGGACATGGATACAAGTTTCAAGGGGAGGCGCATGGGCTGGCATTTCCCGGGTTGCCGCTTCTTTTGGCCGCCGAAGAGAAACTGATGGGGATTTCGCAGGCTCTTACGCGCGATCAGATCCATCATCCCGTTGTGCCGATCCTGGTGATGACCGTCATAGCGGTGCTTACGCTGTTTACCGTCTACCGCCTCGTCTCGATGTATTTTCCGGTGTGGCTTGCAGTATGGGTGACGGCGGCGCTTGGGACGAACTGGGCGTTCATAGAGCACGCCAACGAGTTGATGACGGACATGCCCTTTCTGCTCGGGTTGTGTCTGGCGTTTCTGGGGTATGGACAATTGCGGCGAGGGGGAGGACGAGCGTTAAGGATCAAGGGATTGTCGCTGTTGATCGCTGGATTTGTGTTGGCGGCGATCATGCGGCCTACCGTGCTGGCGCTGGGCG
>JBBRHH010000506.1:0-4626 GCA_038222915.1 Tepidisphaerales bacterium | reverse complement strand
AAACGGGTGTTGAACTGGGTGGAAGTCGTCAAACGGCCCACGAAGGCCCGGACGGCGGCAAAGCGGCCGATCGTAAACAACAAGGTATGGAAACCGCCTGCGGACCATCCGTGGGCGAAACCGGCTCATGTTGCAATGCCCACTGCGGCTGCGCCTGCGCGGGCATTGCAACATGAGCAGAAACAGAGGACAGGTCTATTGCGATGAAAGCGAGGACATTTCTATTGCGATAGGACACCTGTGATTTAGTGACCTGTACGCTTCAGGTACTCGTCGGAGGCGAGGAGGCCGTCGATCTGTTTGGGGTCTGATGCCTTTAGCTTGATCATCCAGCCGTCGCCGTAGGGGTCTTTATTCACAAGCCCGGGGTTCGTGCTTAGGGTATCGTTTATTGCGGTGATTGTGCCGCTTACGCCGCTGAAGAGATCGCTGGTGGCTTTTACGGATTCCACCTCGCCAAAGGGTTTATTCGCTTCGATCTTGTCGCCGACGGCCGGGAGGTCGACGAAGGTGATGTCGGTCAATTCGTCGGCGGCGATCTGGGTGATGCCTATGGTGACGGTGTCACCCTGGGCGAGATGCCATTCGTGCGTTTCGAGATATCGACGGTCGCTTGGAGCAGTCATTTGCAATTTGAGCGTTCGACCCTTGCGTTAGCGGGGCGAGCGAATCAATCCTTTCTTTTTTTATAGAACGGGAGCTTCACAATACGTGCGGGGTTGGCGGTTCCTTTGAGATCGGCGGCAAGTTGTGTGCCCTCGTCCGAGACATCGGCGTTTACATAGGCGAGGGCGATGCTTTTCTGGAGGGTGGGGCTGAGGGTGCCGCTGGTGACTTCGCCTACGACCTTATCCCCCTGCTTGACCTGGGTTCCCTGGCGGGCGATGCGTTTGCCTTCGAGCTCGAGGCCTACGAGTTTGCGGGCGTTGCCTTTCTCTTTGATGTTGCGGAGTGCGGCGGCGCCGATGAAGTCTTTGGTGAGATCGACGGCCCAGCCGAGGCCGGCGGAGAGTGGGTCGCTTTGTTCGTTGAGTTCGTGGCCGTAGAGAGGCATGGCGGCTTCGAGGCGGAGGGTATCGCGTGCGCCGAGGCCGGCGGGTTTGATGACCGCGTCGGGGGCATCGAGCTTGGAGCCAATCATTTTCATGGCCATCGGGGCCATGCGGGCCGGGAGGATGATTTCCGCGCCGTCTTCACCGGTGTAGCCGCTACGGAAGATGGTGAGCGGGACCATCATCACGGTGATCTGGACGAAGTGATAGCGCTTGAGGGTCTTCAAATCGACGGGCAACGACTCGTTGAGCTTGTCGAGGACCTTTGGGCCTTGCAGCGCGATCATTGCGGTGGCTTCGGTTTGATCGGTGATGTCGAAACTGAGCTCCGAGGTGCTGCGGACTGACGCAAGGTGGCTGACGATCTTGTCGCGGTTAGAGGCGTTGCAAACGAGGATCCATTCCTTTTCGCCGCGGCTGACGATGACATCGTCAAGGACACCGCCATCGCTTTTGCAGACGAGGCTGTAGCGGCATTGGCCGACGGCCTGGTCGGAGAGGTTGCGGGTGACGATCTTGTTGAGGAACGCGCCGGCGTCAGGGCCTGAGAAGTAGAGGCGGCCCATGTGGGAGACGTCGAACATGGAACCGCTGTTGCGGGTCTGATCGTGTTCTTCGACGATGCTGCGGTAGATGATGGGCATTTCCCAGCCGGCAAAATCGACCATTCGGCCGCCGGCGGAGACGTGGAAATCATAGAGCGGGGTGCGTTTGAGCATGTGATTGAAGGTGTATCCGTGAGTGAGGGGTGCGTCAAGGAAATGGGACTGTGGGAGGAGAGGCGCAAATCGTCGCGTCACTGACCAGTCAGCCTTGCGTAAGTCTGACGACGATGGGTTGCCAACTGCAGGATCTCGCCTCTTCACGCAGCATCACCTTGCCCACCCCGCCCCAAAGCTGGACAATGGCATGCACTATGCGTTTTCACTCCAGTCTCAGCGACAGCGAATCCTCCACGCAGGCCGTCGAGGAAATTGTCGCCGACACGCTCGACAAACATGGCGACAAAATCGATGTCGCCTTTTTCTTTTTCTCTGCCCATCACCGCGAAGTGGCCGCCCAGGTTGCGGAGCGTCTTTGGCTTGAGCTGGACCCCCAATGTCTTATTGGGTGCTCGGCCGAGGGGGTCATCGGCGCTGATCGCGAGATTGAGCGCGCCCCCGGCATGTCTTTGCTGGTTGGCCATACGCCGGGCGTTCGCGTCCATCCCTTCCATATTCGCACCGACCAATGCCGCGAACTTCTGGTGGATCCTGCCGGCCTTACCGAACTGCTGGGCTATGGCCCACGGACCCGCGCGATCATTGGCCTGGGCGATCCCTTTACGACGCCGGTCAACCAGTGGCTTACCAGGCTCGACGAAGTCTGCCCCAATGCTCCATTGATTGGCGGAATGGCCAGTAGCGCCCAGGGCCCGAACGAAAATGTTCTGATCCGCAATGACACTACATTCGACGAAGGTTTTGTCGGCGTCAGCCTCAGCGATGAGATCGAGGTTGAAACCGTTGTTAGCCAGGGCTGCCGCCCCATTGGCCGTACGTTCGTCATCACCAAAGCCCGCGAAAACATCATTGAGCAGCTTGGCGGCAAACCCGCCATGGCCGTTCTCCAGGCTCTGGTCAATGAACTCCCAGAAACAGAGCAACAGCTTCTTCAGAATGGACTGCTTATCGGCCGGGCCATCAGCGAGTACCGCGAAAACTTCGGGCGCGGCGACTTCCTTGTCCGCAGCATTGTGGGTGTCGAGCAATCCACCGGCGGCATCGCCGTCGGCGATCATGTGCGCGTGGGTCAGACCGTTCAGTTTCAGGTTCGCGACGCCGCGACCGCCGATGAAGATCTCAGCTCGATGATGGGCGCACAAAAGCCGCTGAAGGCCGCCGCCGGGGGACTGCTGTTCAGTTGCAATGGGCGGGGCACGCGTCTCTTCGAGCAACCCTGCCACGACATCGTGTGCGCACATCAGCAGATGCCTGACACCCCATTCGCCGGCTTCTTTGCTGCCGGCGAATTCGGCCCGGTCGGCAACCGAAACTTCATCCACGGGCACACTGCCAGCTTCGCGCTTTTTCGGGCGCGCGAAATTGAAAAGGGGTGAGGATGTCTGACGCGATCACGCAACCGCCGCGCCGCAAGGTAACTATCCTTGAATCGGACGCGCCTCTTCCTCCATCGACGAGCAGCACGCGCGACGACGTCGCCTACATTCTTCCCATGGCGATGTTTCTTGCGTTCACTCTCGCCGGCACCACGTGGCCATCGTTCTACATTGCCAGCTATGTCATCAAGACCTTTGTCGTCGCCGTTCTGCTCATTTTTCTTCGCAGGCAATACACTCAAATATCCTGGCGCTTTTGGTGGCTGGGTGTGGTCATCGGGGCGGCCGTTGTCGTGCAGTGGGTCGGCATGGAAAATTTCATTCTTCGGCACTGGCCCAACTATCCGCGCATGTCCAGGGGCGAAATCTTCAATCCGTTCGACCACTTCCAATCGCATCGTGCAGCGTGGTCTTTCATCTTTATCCGGTGGGCCGGCGCATCCCTGCTCGTTCCGTTTATGGAAGAACTGTTCTGGCGCGACTTCCTCTGGCGGAACATTGCCTCGCCCGGCGATTTCAAAAGCATTCCGGTCGGCGTCTGGAGTCTGCGCGCTTTTATTGTCGTTGCGATCATGTTTGGCGCGGGCGTGCACCTCGAGTGGATGACTGCAATCGTCTGCGGGCTCATCTACGGCGCACTTCTCGTCGTCACGCGAAGCCTTGGCGCGTGCATCATCGCCCACGGCGTCACTAACTTTCTCCTCGGGCTTTATGTCCTTCACTCAGGAGCATGGCGCTTCTGGTAGCAGATCATCTTGCCTTACAATCCCAATATGTTCACACCAACCCGCCTCGCATTGCTCTTTCTTCTCATCGCAGCGCCGTTGCGGGCTGATGACCACGCTGCGATTCCGCCTGGCGTAAAGCGGGTGCTGTTTCTCGGTGATAGCATCACTTACTCCGGCCAATACATCACCTTTGTCGAAACATATTTCGTAACCCGCGAACCGGACCGCCATATTGAGTTCATTAACGTTGGCCTCCCAAGCGAGACCGTGTCCGGGCTTTCCGAACAAGGCCACGCCGGCGGGCAGTTTCCCCGTCCTGACCTCCACGAGCGCCTCGCACGGATCCTCGAACAAACCAAGCCGGACTTCGTCTTCGCCTGTTATGGGATGAACGACGGAATTTACATGCCGTACGCCGACGAGCGATTTCAGAAATTCAAAGACGGCATGGTCTGGATGCACGAACAGGTAACAAAGGGCGGCGCGAAAATAGTCCATGTTACGCCGCCAACATTTGACGACGTGAAGGGAGGCCACGCGGGTTACAACCTGGTCCTGAATCTTTACTCCGACTGGCTGCTCTGCCAGCGCGCCGCCGGCTGGGACGTGGCAAGCCTGCACGAGCCGATGAACCGCGTGCTTGACGAACATCGGGAGAAGGATTCCAAGTTTGCCCTCGCCGGCGACGGAGTCCATCCAGACGATTTTGGCCATTGGCTGATGGCCAAACAGATCCTCCTTTATTTGG
>JBBRHH010000505.1:0-4630 GCA_038222915.1 Tepidisphaerales bacterium | reverse complement strand
AGCCAGCCACCAAAAACCACAACTCGATAATGGCCCGGCCAAGCGAGATGATTCCAATCGCGGAACGTTGTGTTTGCGCGCTGCCGGCCACTATGCAGCCGCCGACAGTACGCCGGCGTGATTCGCTTGTTTAAGGGCTAAGGTGGCGTTTTTGATGCCCTTTGGCGATCCGCGTTCGACGGTGCATGAACTGTACGAGCAGCTTTATTCGAAGGGTGAGTTTAAGGAGCTGTGGTTTGAGTGGGAGGGAAAGCCGCTGATTCTGGCGGACCCGTTGAAGGTCGACGTGGCAGAGGGGAATTTTTTTACGTTTCGGAGGCCGCAGCCGGATTATTTCAAGGGACCGACGGCGGCGGGGATGTGGAGCTGGCTGGAGGTTTATCCGCAGCACATGTTCAAGAACGTGCGCGGGGAGAACGAGCAGATGTCGGTGGGGGTGGCGCAGAATGCGGTGGGGAACCGGCTGGGATCGATGTCGGAGGCGGGGTCGCGGGGGCGGTCGTTTCACGATGGACATGCGGCGACGCGGCCTGGCGATGTGGGGTCTGGGTACAACTTCACGGAGCAGTTCGAGCGGGCGATCAAGGAAGATCCGAAACTGGTCTTTGTGACGGGGTGGAATGAGTGGGTGGCGGGGCGGTTTGCGGAGTTCAATGGAGTGAAAGAGCCGCCGATGTTTGTGGATGAGTTCGATCAGGAGCACAGCCGGGACATCGAGCCGATGAAGGGCGGGCATGGCGACAATTACTATTGTCAGTTGATGTCATACGTGCGGCGGTTAAGGGGAGCACGGCCGATGGCGAAGGCTTCGGCGGAGAAGACGATTCGAATGGAGGGTGGGTTTGAGCAGTGGGGCGATGTTGCGCCGACGTATTTTGATGATCTGTACGATACGGCTCATCGGGATCATGCGGGATTTGCGAACGCGGGGCCGTACCGGGATGAGAGCGGGCGGAACGATCTGGATGCGATGAAGGTGGCGCGGGATGGGGAGAATGTTTACTTTTATGTGCGGACGCGGGAGGCGATTACGGAGCCGGTCGGGGATGACTGGATGGCGCTGTTGATTGATGCGGATGGCGATCATTCGACGGGATGGGAGGGGTATGACCTGGTTGTGAATCGAGGCCGAAAGGATGCGGGGAAGTGCAGTATTGAGCGGAATATTGGCGGGTGGAAGTGGGAGACTGTTGGGGAGGGCGCAATCGTGCGGGGCGGGAAGGAGATGCAGATTTCCGTTCCGCGAAAACTGTTTAAGGCCGGCAAGCTGTCGTTTGAGTTTAAGTGGGTGGACCATGCTCCGCTAAACGGGAATATTCTGGAGCTCATCTCGCACGGGGATGCTGCGCCGAACGGGCGGCTTAGCTATCTATATCAGGAATGATGGTGCAAGGCTCTGTGGAGGATGGTCAGGACGATCACGGCACGGGTGGTCCACGCGGCCGTGCGAATCCAGTTGGTGCGGACGAGCAGGCGATGGAGGCGAGGGTTGAAGCCGGAGCTTAGGCCGTTGTGGACGGGAACCTGGATGGCGAAGGTGGAGATCCAGAGAATGGCGAGGAGGGCTCCGCCGGACCGCAGAAGATGTGTGACGTCAACGGATGGCGGATGGATTAACAGTATAATTCCGGTGGCGAGTTCCGTTAGCATCAGCGGGCTGACAACCCATCCGGTGAAGCGGCAGTGGAGACTTTCGTAGCGATGAAATGCGTCTGTGGGGACTTCGGCGAAGAGCGGGTAGTGGACAATCTGGACGAACCAGATGAGGCCAGCCATTGCCACCGTGGTAGCGACATGAAGCAAAAGGGTTAACTCGGTGGGGTGGTCCATCGTTTACATTGTATTGCGATCGAGCTTTCACGATTTATGAAAGAATCGGGGCCTTGTTATTATGGATAATGTTAGGGACAAAGGACGCGATGGATTTGCGTCAACGACTAGCGATTTTGGCCGACGCCGCGAAGTATGATGCTTCGTGTGCGTCGAGCGGATCGAAGCGGGCGAACGATGGGAAGAGCTTGGGGGATACGAACAAGATCGGGATCTGCCATAGCTATACGCCGGACGGGCGGTGTGTTTCGTTGCTGAAGCTGCTGTACACGAATTATTGCATATATGACTGCAAGTTTTGTGTGAACCGGGTGTCGAGCGATACGCCGCGGGCGCGGTTTACGCCGGCGGAAGTCGTGAAGCTGACGATGGAGTTTTATAAGCGGAATTATATTGAGGGGTTGTTTCTGAGCTCGGGGATTATTCAGAGCACCGATTACACGATGGAGCAGTTGGTGGAGGTGGCGCGGTCGCTGCGGGAGGAGCATCGGTTTAACGGATATATCCACTTGAAGGCGGTGCCGGGGGCGAGTGCGGAACTGCTGGCGAAGGCCGGGCTGTATGCGGATCGGCTAAGCGCGAATATTGAATTGCCGACGCAGATGGATCTAGATCAGCTTGCGCCGGAGAAGAATCGCGGGGTGATCGAGGATTCGATGGCGCGGATCGCGGCCGGGGTTACGGAGTCGAAAGTGGAACGGGCGAAGAGCCGGCTTGCGCCCAATTTTGCGCCGGCAGGGCAGGGGACGCAGCTTGTGGTGGGAGCAACGCCTTCGCCGGATCGGGTGATTCTTTCAACGGCGACGCATCTCTATCAGAAGCACCGGCTGCGGCGCGTTTATTACTCGGCGTTCAGTCCGATTCCGCACGCGGATTCGCGGTTGCCGCCGGCCGCGCCGCCGCTGGTGCGGGAACATCGGCTCTATCAGGCGGATTGGCTGATGCGATTTTACGGGTTTCGTGCGGATGAACTCACAAGCGAGGCAGAGCCGGCGCTGCCGCTGGATTGCGATCCGAAGGTGGCGTGGGCGCTGCGGCATCGGGAGATGTTTCCGGTGGATATCAATCGGGCCGCGAAGTGGCGGTTGCTGCGGGTGCCGGGGCTGGGCGTGCGCAATGTGAATCGGATTCTGCAGATCCGGCGGCATCGGAGTTTGCGGCTGGCGGACCTTGCGAAGCTGCGGGTGGCGCAGCAGAAGGTTCGGCCGTTCATCATTACGGCCGATCACAATCCGGAGGCGCTGCGGATCGACCGGGCGGATTTGCGGTCGCGGGTGGTGCGCGGGAGTGCGCAGATGGAGTTGTTTGATGCTGGAAACTCGGCCGCGAGTGGTGAGGTATGAGCCTGCAACAGGTGTCAGTTGAGCGGGGTTTTGAGAGCTGGCGCGGTGTTGCGCGGCGGTTGCTTGGGGCGGGGGTTCGCCCGGACGAGGTGGTGTGGCGGGAAGCGAGCGCGGAACAGGGGATGCTGCCGGGATTGGCGGGCGTCGAGAATGCGCCTGCGGTGAATTCCCGGCAAGTTGTTCCGGCGGAGTTTCTGCGGCTGGCGAAGACGGTAACGCTGCATCGGGATGGGGAGCGGTGGCCGCTCTTGTATCGCGTGTTGTGGCGGATTGTGCATGGGGAGCGGCATCTTTTGGATATTTCGGTGGATGATGATGTGCATGCACTTCTGGTGATGGAGAAGCGTGTGCGGTTTGACCGGCACAAGATGACGGCGTTTGTGCGATTTCGGGAGGTGCAGGGGGAAGCGGGATCGCATTATGTGGCGTGGTATCGGCCTGATCATTTGATCGTGCGGGCAACCGCGCCGTTTTTCGCGAAGCGGTTTGCGACGCTGCGATGGTCAATCCTGACGCCGGACGAGTGTGCGCATTGGGATGGGGAGGCGCTTTCGTTTACGGCGGGCGTGCCAGCTTCGGAAGCGCCCGGCGCGGACGATCTGGAGGATCTCTGGCGGACGTATTACGGCAATATATTCAATCCGGCGCGGATCAAGATCGGGGCGATGAAGAAGGAAATGCCGACGCGATTCTGGGATTTGCTGCCGGAGACGCAGGATATCCCGGATTTGATTCGCGATGCGCCGGCGCGGGTGAAGTTGATGGTGGCGCGGCAGCCTCGGGATTTTCCGGGCGCGGGGGAGTTCGTTCCACTTTCTGCGACGCTGGAGGATTTGCGCGAGGCGGCTTGCGCGTGTCAGGGCTGTCCGCTGCATCGGGCGGCGACGCAAACGGTATTTGGGGAGGGGCCGGCGTCGGCAGATGCGATGGTGATTGGGGAGCAGCCGGGAGATCAGGAAGATTTGGTGGGGAGGCCGTTCGTGGGGCCGGCGGGGCAGTTGTTTGTTGAGACTTTGGCGCGGGTTGGCGTTGACCGCGGTTCGCTCTATGTGACCAACACGGTGAAGCACTTCAAATTTGAGCCGCGCGGGAAGCGGCGGATTCATTCAAAGCCAAATTCGCGGGAGATTTCGGCTTGCATGCCGTGGCTGATGTCGGAGATTGAGATCGTGAAGCCCCGGTTCATCCTTTGTCTTGGCGCGACGGCCGGTCAGGCGATGCTCGGGCCGGAGTTTAGGATGACGCGCGGGCGGGGGGTGGTGCATCGCACGTTACGATTTGCGCCGTGGCTGATGGCGACTTATCACCCGTCAGCGTTGTTGCGCATTCCTGATGCACGGATGCGTCAAACGGCTTCGGAGCAGTTTGAAGCGGACCTTCGATTGTTCGGGGCAGCATTGTCAGGGAATTGAGGTTTTTACTTCGGGCATTTTTTTAGCTCGCCGGGTTTGTGGGCG
>JBBRHH010000504.1:0-4633 GCA_038222915.1 Tepidisphaerales bacterium | reverse complement strand
GATCAACGATTCGGTGCTGTACGCGGTTGTGCCGGAGCCGGGGACGCTGGGGCTGGTGGGCGTTGTCGGAGCGGTGATGGGATTGACGCGCCGGCGGACGCGTGCAGTCGCGAAAATATTGTGATGCTTTTGTAGAAATCTCCGCGAACCCGGCCGATAATCCTTCGGTCGTTACTCGGAGAAGTGGATGCAGTATTCCACATTCAGAGGACGCGGCCCCCTGTTGGCGGCCAGTGTTTTGTTTGCGGCCGGCGCGCTGGGCGCGGTGGTGTCGATGACGTCGTCGGGATTGCGTCGACGCGCGCAACTTCGCCGATGGATGACCCGATGTAACGCGGCCCTCCCGGCGCGGGGGAATTCAAAGTCTGAAATCCGCCTGCAATCCAAATTCGGATCGCTGCGCAAGCTGCTGCGGGGCTGCGATATGACGCAGGTGACTCGCTATCTTGGCGAGCCGCGCACCCGGATGCTGGGCGCGGCCGCACCCGCGAATGCGGTCTGGTATTATCCGATGGACGCGCGGCGGCAGGTGGCGCTGGCGGTCACATTTGTCGGAGGGGCCGTCGATCACATTGAATGGCTGGCCGGTCCTGACGGGGATGATTGAAAATTCCTCATGCGCTGGCTTCAATTCGTTTCACATAGAATTGTGAATCGGCGGCGCGTGCGCCGGTGAGGTGCAGGCTGATGGGGTAGGCGAGTTTCGCATTGCGATAAAAGTCGAAGATGCGCTCGCCATGCTTGAACTGCCGCTCGAGGTTTTCGTTTGCCTGGTCTTCCAGCTCAGATGGGATCAATCTTTGGCGGTCGTAGTCCCAGTTGGGGTCGATTCGAACCAGGACGTGCGCTTCATCCCAGTCGATCGGATACCCCATGACCAGGCCTTCCCCGGTGCGCGGAGTATACATCCAGAAACAAATGAAGCGGTCTTTCCAGACTGTGGAGACGGCGTTGTCGGCGCCTGTGATCAGCCGGGCATGGGAGGTGCGGATCGCCTGGCCGGAGAGCGGCTTGCAGATCCAGATTTTGCGCTCGCGGGTGTCGAACAGGCCCACGTGCGGATATTTGCCGTTGAACTTTTCGGTGCACAACCGGCTGCTGACCCGTGGTCCAATCGGCTCTTCGCTTTTTTTAAAGCCGAACATGGAGTGGCGGCCCTTTCGCACGATCGACCGGGGTAAGAATAGGCCGTGTGGGGAAAAATGAAAAGCCTCGTCCTGGAACTAGGAAGTTGCAGTGATTTCCTGTATTTCCCTTGCCCGCATGATTGACGCCGATGCCGACAAAAAAATCGATTTCGAGAGCGACCGCACGGTGCGCATCGGCCGCGCGGCGGCGCTTCAATTCGCCCTCTATTACCACCGCCTGAAAATTCTGTCGCCCTATCCGCTCCCGCCGGAACAGCCGGCGATTATCGCGTGCAATCATCTCAACGGGATTGACCCCTTCTTCGTGCAGGCGGCCTGTCCGCGGTTGATTACCTGGATGATGGCGCAGGAGTATTACGCGCTTCCGGGCGTGAAATGGTTTTGTGGAAAAATCCACGCGATCCCCGTCGAGCGCACCGGCAAGGACCTCGCCGCCACGCGTGCTGCCCTGCGCGCGCTGAAGGACGGGCGCGTCCTCGGCGTTTTTCCGGAAGGCAAAGTCGAAACGGGATTGGACATCATGCCGTTTCAGGTGGGCATTGCCCTGCTGGCGATCAAGAGCGGCAGGCCGGTCGTACCGGCGTACCTGGAAGGAACGCAGCGCGGTCTGGAGATGCTGCCGGCGTTTCTCTATCCCAACGAGGCGCGGCTGCGATTCGGCGAGCCAATGCACTTTGGGGAAGAGGAACGTTCGATGGAGGCGGTGACGCGGAAGATTCAACAGGCGGTTAAAGACCTCCGTGAACTGGGCTGAGTTACGGGGCGCTGACTTGATTAGTCGTGACGTTCCTGGCCGGGCGGCAACTGCTGGGCGGCCTCGGCGCGGGGTAACGCCTTTTCATCCGACAACACTTCCGCGACGTACCCTTTGATCCGTTCGTCATTGAGCAACTGGCTCATGAGCACCCGGCGGTAGCCGGTGGCGCGCAGCTGCTCTTTGAGCGCATCTGTGCGTTCATTGCGCAACTTTTCGTTCTGCGCATAAAGGGCCTCTTCGAGCGCCTCATTCTCGAGGAGGAGGGCGTACATGGCGTCGGACTTTTTCGAGCTCGAGGAGAAGAGGCCACCCAGTCCGGCGGCCTTCTTGCGATAGTCCTCGACGCGGGCCGTGAGGGTTTTAACCTGTTCGTCGAGGGAGGCGTTCTGCTGTTTGAGCTGGGAGATTTCCTGATCGTAGACGGATTTGAAACCCCTCTGGGCGGTGAAGAGTTCCTGTTCCTTGGAGGCGATCAGCTTGGTGGAGGAGAGGTTCCCGGCCCAGCGGCCGACGCGGAAGCCAATCCAGAGCAGTAGCACGGCAGCCACGGCGGTGAGGGTATAAAAGAGGTACTGGACGGTGTTGCTGTCAAAATGAGGCATGTGGCGGATGATAAGCGCGGGACGGAAAACCCGAAACTTGGAAACTCGTGTTTCGTAATGTGCGCGATAATATGGAGCCATCAGGAAAGGTGGCTGCAATGAAGATGTCTCGAGCGTTGGGTGTTCTGAGTTTCTTCACGTCAGGGATGGTGGCTTGCGTCGCATTGACCTCGGCCGCGAATCCACCGACCACATTGCCGATCATTGCCGCGCCGCCCGCGACGGTGCCGGCGGCGGATGTGAAGCGGTTGCTCAAATGCCTCGCGTCGGACGATTGGAAGACGCGCGAACGGGCGACGCTGCTGGTGAAGAACCTGCCGGGGGAATCATTTCCATTCATCGAGGAGGCGCTGCGGGGCCGCGATCTTGAGCCGGATGTGAAGCGGGCGCTGGATGTCGCGATACCGCTGGTGCGGGCCCGCGCGAATATGAATGACAAGCACCTTCAAGTCGTGCGATGGCTTCAGAAAATATTAGCTGCTGGTTACAAAAGAGCGGGTATTCGAGATCCCAGATGGGACAAGGACGTAGCGTCGGCACTGAACGAGTGGGGCCGGTCCTGCGTGGGCGGGTTGGAATTCGATCATTACGTGAGATGTGCGGAAGCTTTCAAGCACATCGTTGATGAAGGCTGCGACGATTCGATGATGGAATTTCTGGCAAGCCGCACTGCTCACGTTCTCAAGACGTTTGATCAAGCTGCAGGGAATGTCCGGCTGCAAGTCGCGCTGAAGCGAGTCTTTGCCAGCGAATATCCCGCAGACTGTCAACTCCTCGCAATATTGCAGGCGACACGAGGCATGGACAGCATCAGTCCGGAGATCGTCAAGCATGTTAAGACACTTCTGCCTGAGACGCTTAAGCAGAGTTCATCGTTGACAGATCCGATGTCGTCCACGGTGGGTGGATTCTTTTTCTCGAGGTCGGCGGCCATCCTGAACAAGGCGGAAGGAATCGAATCGAGCTTCAATTTTTGTGAACCGATTTTCCGCGGAGCCTATCCGAAGGAGGTTGGGCCCTTGGCGATCCGCGTCAAGTATATGATTGACTGGGCATGGCAGGCGCGTGGCGGCGACTGGGCGAGCAAGGTGACCGACGAGGGATGGAAGCTGTTTGGTGATCGCTTGAAGATGGCGCACGCCGCGGGGGAGGCCGCCTGGCGACTTGATCCCACGGACGGTCGATGTGCATCGAACATGATCTGGGTCGCGATTGGACAGGGTGGGAATCCCGACGAAATGGAGAAGTGGTTTGCGCGGGGTATGGAGTGGTGGCCGGACAACTATGAATTGTGCAAATCAAAGCTGCAATATTTGTGGCCGCGGTGGCATGGCTCGCATGAGGAGATGCTCACGTTCGCACATGAGTGTCTTGCGACGGGCAATTGGTACGGCAGACTGACATTCATCCCGGTCGACACGCATCTTCAAATTGCTTCAGAGGCTGCCAATCCCGCCAAATACTGGAAGGATCCGAAGATTTGGGATGACGTGAAAGCAGTCTATGGAACGTACTTTGAACTGTACAAGAATCCTGCCATTGACGAGCGGGCGTTCTACGCCCGTCTCTCGGCGGATTGTGAACATTGGGACGTCGCAGACGAGCAGTTTAAGAAGATCGGCGACAAGCCATTTCGCGGCGACATCTTTCCCAGCCCGATGGACTTCTTGATGAAGCGGATGCAAGCAGCCATTCAGAACGGGTCCGAGCGGCCGCCGGCGGATTTCACGCTTCCAGATGGACGTGTACTAACGGTCAGTCAGGATGGTCACCGGGTTGACGTAAAATATCCGAAACCTTAACTGGTGGTTTCGCAGGACTGTAAATCATTCACTTCATCCGCGGCGTTTGCGCCTGGCCAGACGCCTGGGCCTTCGGTGGCGTACCATTTTTCCAGGACGTTCATCCACTGCCGCAGGCTGCTGACGGCGATGAACTCTGTTTTGACCAGAGGGGCTTCGGGGTGGAAGCGGCTGTATTTGATCCCTTGTTTCCGCATGCGCCGGCCGGCGAGCTGTTCGCCGTGGATTTCCATGGCGATGGCAAAGTGCTGTTCGAGCGCTTCGCGCTGCTCGTGAATGCTGGGGGGCGATAGCGTTTGCCGGTCGTCCTGCAACAAGGCGGCG
>JBBRHH010000503.1:0-4653 GCA_038222915.1 Tepidisphaerales bacterium | reverse complement strand
CTCGATGGAGGAGATTCTGGCGTCGACCCGGCGCATCATTGCCGACGACGAGGCAAAACCGCCGAGCGCCGAGAAGGCCTCCCTTGCGGACGCGGCCGCCAGGCCGGAGAGGTCCGAGGCCGCGCCGGCAGCCAAGCCGGTCATGAACGACATTCCGCCGTCAGCGATCGTCATGGCGCAGGCCGCCGCAAAGGCGGCGCCGCCGCCGATCGTGGCGGCACCGCCCGAAGTCGAACCGGCGGCCGCGCCCGCCGCCTCCAACAGCCAGGACGACATCGACGCGATGCTGGCAGGCCTCGATGAAGCGACGTCGGAAGCCGAGATACGGCCGCCGCTGCCCGACGGCGAGGTGTTCGAACTCACCGACGCGATGGCGCTGCCCGATGCGCCGCCGCGCTCGTTCCACCGGATCGAACCGGAGGACGATCTCGAATTTACCGAAACCGGCGCGGCCAATGCAGTGCATCGGCCGCCCCCCGCATTCGAGCCGCCGCCGCTGGAAAGTCTGGCGCCGCCGCCGCCACAGCAGATCCTGTCGCGTTCAACCGTGTCGGCGGTCGAATCCGCCTTCAACACGCTGGCCAATACCGTGCTCAGCAACAACGCGCGGACGCTGGAAGACCTGGTCAAGGAAATGCTGCGGCCGATGCTGAAATCCTGGCTCGACGACAATGTGCCGGGCCTCGTCGAGCGCATCGTCAAGGCCGAAATCGAGCGGGTTTCGCGCGGCCGCTAGCGTGACGGGCCGAACCGGCCCTGATTCAGCCACCACATCGGGCTTTATCTTGGGCTTTCGGCGTTGACTTGACGCGCTGCGGCGGCTTTCTAGCGCGTTCCACAGCCCGATTGCACATCCCCGATTGCATTGAAATGATCGAGAAGAACTACCAGCCCGCCGATATCGAAACCCGCATGTCCCGCCTCTGGGAGGATGCCGGCGCGTTCAAGGCGGGCCGCCCCGAGCGGCGCGATGCCAGGCCGTTCACCATCGTGATCCCGCCGCCGAACGTGACGGGTTCGCTGCATATGGGGCACGCGCTCAACAACACCTTGCAGGACATTCTCTGCCGTTTTGAGCGGATGCGCGGCCGCGACGTGCTGTGGCAGCCCGGCACCGATCACGCCGGCATTGCGACCCAGATGGTGGTCGAGCGGCAATTGATGGAGCGGCAAGAGCCGGGCCGCCGCGACATCGGCCGCGCCAAATTCCTCGAACGGGTCTGGCAATGGAAGGCCGAAAGCGGCGGCGTCATCGTCAACCAGTTGAAGCGGCTCGGCGCGTCCTGCGACTGGTCGCGCGAACGCTTCACCATGGACGAGGGCCTGTCGCGCGCTGTGGTGAAGGTGTTCGTCGAGTTGCACCGCGAGGGGCTGATCTACAAGGACAAGCGGCTGGTGAACTGGGACCCGGCGCTACTGACCGCGATTTCCGATCTCGAAGTGCAGCAGATCGAGGTCAAGGGCAGCCTGTGGTATCTGCGCTATCCGCTGGAAGGCAAAGCCTTCAACCCCGAAGATCCCGCGACCTTCATCGTCGTCGCCACCACCCGGCCGGAGACGATGCTCGGCGATGCCGCGGTTGCGGTCAATCCGGACGATGAGCGCTACGCGGATCTGGTCGGCAAGCATGTGATCCTGCCGCTGGTGGGGCGAAGGATTCCGATCGTCGCCGATGAATATTCCGATCCCGAAAAAGGTTCGGGTGCGGTGAAGGTGACGCCGGCGCACGACTTCAACGATTTCGAGGTCGGAAACAGGCACGGCCTGCCGCGGATCAGCGTGCTCGATCAGGAGGGGCGCCTCTCGCTCGCCGGCAACGAGGATTATTTGCGTGGATTGCCGGAAGGCGCGAGCCAGCTTGCGGAGGAATTGCACGGCGTCGAGCGTTTCGCCGCGCGCAAGCGGATCGTGGCGCGGCTGGAGGACTTCGGTTTTGTCGAGAGGATCGAACCCAACACCCATATGGTGCCGCATGGCGACCGTTCCGGCGTGGTCATCGAGCCCTATCTCACCGACCAGTGGTACGTCGACGCCAAGACCATGGCGCAGCCGGCTATCGCGGCGGTGCGCAGCGGTGCCACGACGTTCGTGCCGAAGAACTGGGAGAAGACTTACTTCGAGTGGATGGAGAATATCCAGCCCTGGTGTATTTCCCGCCAGCTCTGGTGGGGTCATCAGATCCCGGCGTGGTATGGGCCCGACGGCAAGGTATTCGTCGCCGAAACCGAAGCGGAAGCCGTCGGCAACGCGCTCGGCTATTACGCCGAGCAGGAAGTCATTACGCCGGAGCAGGGCAGGGAGATGGCGCTCGATCCGGCCAAACGCGAGGGATTTATCACCCGCGACGAGGACGTGCTCGACACCTGGTTCTCCTCGGCGCTGTGGCCGTTCTCGACGCTGGGCTGGCCCGACGACGACACCGACGTGAAACGCTATTACCCGACTGATGTGCTGGTCACTGGATTCGACATCATCTTCTTCTGGGTCGCCCGCATGATGATGATGGGCCTGCACTTCATGAAGGACGTTCCGTTCCCCGTCGTCTACATCCACGCCCTCGTCCGTGACGAGAAGGGCGCCAAGATGTCGAAGTCGAAAGGCAACGTCATCGATCCCCTGCATCTGATCGACGATTACGGCGCCGACGCGTTGCGCTTCACGCTGGCGGCGATGGCAGCCCAGGGCCGCGACATCAAGCTCGCCGCCCAACGCGTCGAAGGCTACCGGAATTTTGCGACCAAGCTGTGGAACGCCTGCCGTTTCGCCGAGATGAACGGTTGCGTGCTGCCGCCCGACTTCGATCCGGCAAAAGCCAAGCAGACGCTCAACCGCTGGATCGCGCACGAGACCGCGCGCGCCACAAACGAGGTGACCGAGGCGATCGAAGCCTATCGCTTCAACGATGCCGCGGGGTCGATCTATCGCTTCGTCTGGAACGTCTATTGCGACTGGTATCTCGAACTGGCGAAACCCGTATTGATGGGCGAGGAGGGTGCGGCCAAGGCCGAGACACGCGCCATGGTGGCTTGGGCGCGCGATGAAATTCTCAAACTGCTGCATCCGTTTATGCCCTTTATCACCGAGGAACTCTGGGCGGTAACGGCAAAGCGCGGTGGGCTGCTGGTATTGGCGCCATGGTCACGCAAGGCCGGTGGGCTCACGGCGGAGCAACTGGCGTTGATGTCGACCATGTCGCCGAACGATGCGTTGATGCCGCCGGTTCTGTTCGCGCCCGATACCGCTGATTTCAGCGACCCTGCGGCTGAGGCCGAAATAGGCTGGGTAGTCGATCTCGTGACCGCCATTCGCTCGTTGCGCGCGGAGATGAATATCACGCCGGCGACTCTGACGCCGCTGTTGCTGGTCGGCGCATCGGCGGAAATCAAGGATCGGGCAGGGCGCTGGAACGATGTCGTCAAGCGGATGGCGCGTCTGTCAGACATTTCCTTTGCCGATGCTGCCCCCGAAGGCGCCGTGCAGTTGCTGGTGCGCGGCGAGGTCGCGGCGTTACCGCTAAAAGGCGTGATCGATCTGTCGGCGGAGAAGGCGCGGCTCGATAAGGAAATGGCCAAGGCGGAGGCCGACATCAAGCGGGTCGACGCCAAGCTCGGCAACGAAAAATTCGTCGCCAACGCGCCGGAAGAAATCGTCGAGGAAGAAAAAGAAAAGCGCGAGGCGGCGGTGGCGCGAAAAGCCAAGCTCCTTGAAGCGCTGGAGCGGCTCAAAAACGCCGCGTAGAGCATGATCCCGAAAAGTAGATGCCGGTTTTCGGAAAAAGATCATGCTCAAAACAAAGGAAGCGACGGGTCTGATTCAGCGAAGCTGAAGCAGATCCTAGCGGGATGACCATGCTGGATCACGTCTCCATCACCGTGTCGGACCTGCCCGCCGCCGAGCGCTTCTATGATGCGATCATGAAAGTGCTCGGGATCGTCAAGGTCGGCCGCCGCGAGGACTGGCTGGGTTATGGCGAGCGGGCGCGCGCGGCTCATCCCGAACGCGTCTATATCTCGATCCGCAGGGGTGCCAGGCCCGACGACGCCCCCGGGCACCACTGGTGTTTCAAGGCGAAATGGCGCACCCAGGTTGACGCCTTCTGGGATGCGGGGATTGCGAGCGGCGGCAGCGATGACGGCCCGCCCGGCCTGCGCAATTACCACGCGTCGTATTACGCAGCATTTCTCAGGGATCCCGATGGTAACCGGATCGAAGCCGTCTGCCATCACACGGTCTGAGAGGATATCCATGCAAACAGGACGGCCTAGTCAGACCGCCCAGGGAGCGGCGGCCTATCGCGCCCTCCATCAAACGCTGGATGGTGGCAGTATTTTCAACGATCCCTTCGCCTCGAAGATTCTCGATGACGAAGGCCTCGGCAGACTTGGTGAAATAGCCGCCAACCCGTCGCTGCGGCCGATGCGCCTGTTTATCGCCGCGCGCAGCCGGTTCTCCGAGGATACGCTCGCAGCCTGCGTCGCACGCGGCGTGCGTCAGGTCGTCGTGCTGGGCGCAGGCCTCGATACGTTTTCGCTGCGTAACCCCTATGCCGGTCAAGGCGTCCGGGTTTTCGAGGTCGATTACCCGGCTACGCAGGCCTGGAAACGCGAGCGCCTGGAGCAGGCCGGTCTGGCCATACCAGCGTCGCTGACCTTT
>JBBRHH010000502.1:0-4666 GCA_038222915.1 Tepidisphaerales bacterium | reverse complement strand
GATCGGCCTTCCACTGGCCCGCTGAGCGGCAATTCGTTCACGCCAGGTCTGGGCCGTGGTATTCTTCGCCAATGCAACCATGCGATACCTCCAAGTTGGAGGCATGGTGACGAGTTACGCCGATGGCGCGAAGGTGTGGTTCGTCGAACGGACACACCATTTGCGCGTGCTGGCACTAAATATATCCACGGCACTACGCGTCTGGGTTCCAACACCACCGCCCGCAAGAATGGCTTTGTCCCCGACTGAAGCGGTAGCTATCGTTGCACGCCGATGTGAAAGCAAGGCGACCACATGAGATAGACCCCCGACCGTCCCCTGAATAGGTGAGGTCTGAGTGGGCGCGACGCTGCTTAGATGCACTCGCAGTTCCAAGGGTTCAGTTATCGTTAGCGGATGCATTTGACCTCACATATTGGAAGACGCGGATGTACGGGCTCGTCCGTCCGATCAAAATCTCCACCGGCCATTGTCGTTCAACGTTTTAAGCTGAGCAGCGAGTATACTATTGGTCTTTCCAGCGATACTTTCCTTGTAAACCTGAGAAACATGGAGATAGCCGGCGTTTGCCTGGGCTTGTACGGAAAGACTTGGATAACTAGCTGCAGCAGCATCAAACTTGACCTCCGTATACACGCTTAGTGCCGCGTCAACGACTGGACCCGTGTCGGGAGCAAGCAATGGTGCGTAATGAGCTTCCGTAGCTTGGGGGGCGAACGTGTCTAAGGAGTTCTCAGCGGCAACTCGCCCCAACACGCGGCCGAAAGCGCGAAAAACACAAGAACAATCGAGATCGTGGATGTCTTGACCACAAAACCTCTCTTTCTTCACCAGAGTGTCGTACGAACGCGGGCACGGGCAATGTGCAGGATACCGATATGAGGAAAGTGCGGCAATGCGTTACACAGTGCCGTGTCGCAACACATTAGAAATGTCACATGCGTTAACTCGGTAGAAGTGTCACATTCCCTGCCGGAAACTAAACGGGTAGATTCGAGACGCGGCGATTTGGTTTAGATCGAGCCTACCCATTGGCCAGCCCTTTCTTCTGCCGGTGGCCCGGCCTCGGTGAACCAGGGTCAGCCAGTTTTGAATCTGGCGTTTCTTGTCTCGGGTCCCACTCTTCGGTAGAATGCGTGGTAGGCCTGTTCTGGAAACTACCCATGCCGCGGCGCGTCAATCCAACCCTGTTCGGTATTTACCTGGTCGCAGCACTTTTGCTTGCGAATCTTGTGGCCGTTCTGGCGCGCAATAATTCGTCGACTGTTTTTGCTCAGAATCAGCCGCCGATTGCCGGGGGGGCGGGGGTTTTTGTGATGCCGGCTCAGATGGGGCCGGGGCAGTGGGGGTGTTATTTGCTGGATGTGGATTCGGGGACGCTTTGTGCTTATCAGTACATGCCTGGGGAGCGGCAGATCAAGTTTCAGGCGGCGCGGGATTATCGATATGACCGGAAGCTGCGAAACTACAACTGTGCGCAGCCTACCCCTGATGAAGTGAAAGAGCTTGTTGAAAAAGAGCTGAAGGCGCGGCATGTTGTGGACGGGGCAAATGCCGGTGAAAAGAACGAAAAGTAAGTTAGAATAGGCCGGACGGACAACGCATCGACTTGCAACCAGGAGCCGCACCATGATGGCAAAAATGTTCTATACGATGGAAGAGACCAAGAGCGCACTTGGCCGGGGCGAGGAAGAGATCAAGCAATTTGCACGCGATGGCCGGCTGCGTGAATTTCGCGACGGGCCGCGGTTGATGTTCAAAGCGGACCAGGTGGAGCAGCTTAAGGCCGATATGGGGGATGGTCATGGCGGGATGGACCAGGTTGCCCTGGGGCCATCAGACAGCGGCGCTCCGATTGGCCTGCACGATCCTGCAGCAGGCTCGTCGGGCGGTGGGATTACGCTCGTCGATTCGCAGGCCGGCCGGACCGTTCCAGGGAAAGATGAGACCGCCTTTGCCGACATCGGACTTTCTGGAACCATTGGCAGCGCCGGTAGCCTGAGCGGCTCGCTGGGCGGCGTTCCGTCGCCAGGCCGGGCGGCCCCTCCCGGGCTTTCGGGTTCGGGTTTGTCTGGCTTGAACAACGCTTCGTCCTCGCGTTCGGGCATCAATGTATTTGATCTTGACGACGGCCATGGGTCGGTCGATCCTTCCGCGCAGACCGCGATCGGATCGGGCATTCAGGACCAGATCAATCTTGAGGGCGTTGGTTCGGGTTCGGGTTTGCTTGACCTGACCCGTGAATCGGATGACACGAGCCTTGGTGCGGTGTTTGATGAACTTACGCCGAGCTCGCGGCGGAATGCGCCGGCGATGCTATCGGACAGCCGGGCCGGTAGCAGTGTGGGGATGGCCGGGATCAATGAACCGGCGGGCCGGCGGGGCTCGCAGACTTTCGCGAGCCCGTCCTTCGTGGTTGAAGCGCCTGATGCGCTTGCACCGGCCTTTGGCGCGATGGCGCTGGCGGCGGTGATTGTGCTTTGCTTTGGCGGTTTCCTGATCGCCTCGGCGGTTATGGGTTATGTTCCGCCGATCCTGGCGACGATCAAGACCAACGGGCCGATGTATCTGGTTGGCGCGGCGGCCGGCGTGATCGTTTTTGGCGTGGTCGGGATGGTGATTGGCAAGGCGACGACGAAGTAGCGCGAACAGGTTTCACCAACAATCAGGTTTCACCAAGGTGCCGGGCGACTGCCTGGCATAGGCCGACGAAGGTCTGCTCGGCCACGGACAGCTTTCGGCCGGTGGTGGCGGCGATGCTCCAGGTTCGCTTCAAGCGCCCGCCTGGGAGCGGCAGCCAGACGAGGGATTTTTCGGCGATTTCGGGGCGGGCGATCCAGGGCGCGACGATGCTAACGCCTAGGCCGAGCTTCACGAGTTCCTTGATCGCCTCCATGGATCCGAGCTCGATCCAGTCGCGCAGCTGGGCGCGCATTTTCACAAAATATCGCTCGACCATCCGAAAGGTTGCGCTGTTGTGGCTATAGAGCACCATACGCTGGTCGGTGAGCTGGCGGCGATCGGCCTTACCCGCCCGCGCCCAGGGGTGGAGGGGACTGACCAGAAATCCGAGCTCGTCGTGGAAGAGTTCGTGGTAGGTGAGCTTGGCGCGGCGCTCGAGCCGGACCAGCACGCCCAGATCAATTGAGCCGTCGAGCACGGCGTCGGTGATTATCGGGCTATCGCCTGGCGAGATGGACATTGAATATTCGGGGAAGCATTCGCGGAACTCGCGCAGGGCTTCGGGAATCAGATATTGGCAGGCCGTGGAGGATGCCCCGATCCGCAGGCGGCCGGCGTCCGGCAGCGCCGCGCGCTTCACCGCCGCCAGCGCTTCGTCCAATGCGATGAAGACGCGTTTGGCATGTGAGACGAGGGCGGCGCCCGCCGGCGTTAGTGAAACACTGCGGCCCCGCCTTAAAAAAAGCGATGTTCCGGTGCTCAACTCCAAATTGGCAATCTGGTGACTCACGGCGGATTGGGTGAGAAACAGCACCTCAGCAGCCCGGGTGAAGCTTAAATTCTGCGCAACCGCCAGAAAAACCTTCAATTGATGCACATCTTCCATGCAGTTCCTATGAATGAGATCGATGCATTGTATCTTAAATATGAGTTGGATTCATACATTGCCACCTTATATGCTCTGCACATCAATGCGGCGGACGAGGAGTTGATTCTGAAGCATTGGTTTCGAGGGTGTCTGGCGGCGTTTCGTGAAGTCTGGTTCGCTGTTGGCAAAGGCCGTGGTTCCGCTTCGCATCGGCTTCGTGCCGCTGATTGATGCGGCGCCGTTGATTGTTGCGGCCGAGATGAATTACTTCGCCGAAGAAGGCTTGAGCGTCACCCTCGAACGCCAGGTCGGGTGGGGGAATGTGCGCGACAAGCTCACGTTCGGCCAGATCGATATTGCACACGCGTTGCTCGGCATGCCGCTGCTGAGCGTGCTGGGAAACGACTGGTTTGGCGAGCCGCTGGTGGCGGTGATGAGCCTGGGCAGTGGTGGAAACGCGATCACGCTGAGCAAGAGGCTGTTGGACCAGGGCGTGAACTCGGCGGCGAAGTTCGCACAGTGGCTGCGGCGTCAGACGCATCATCAGCCGCCGATGCTGGCGCATGTGTTCAGTTGCTCGATGCACCATTACCTGCTTCGCGAGTGGCTGAGCGGCGCGGAGATTGATCCGGAGTGGGACGTGCGATTGTGCGTTCTGCCGCCGCCGCAGATGCCATCGCAGTTGATGCAGGGTTATCTCGACGGGTTTTGTGTGGGCGAGCCTTGGAACACGCTGGCGAGCCGCGAAGGCAGCGGATCGATCGTTTCGATCACGACCGACATCCTGCCGGCGCATCCAGAAAAAGTGCTGGCGGTGAGCCGCCAGTGGGCGCAGCGCAATGCATCGCTTCTGCCGCGGTTGATTCGAGCGGTTCTGCGCGGATGCGCTTATTGCGACGACGCCCAACATGTTCCGGAGCTGGCACAGATGCTTTCGCAACCGAAGTACATCGACACCACCGCTGAAGTGCTGACGGCGAGCCTGACTCTGGAACAGTCGTTCCTCTCGCCGCACCAGCAGATCGCGGCCCGCGCCACCGACTGGCGGCCGCGCAGTTTAGCGGCCGACGCGACATATCCGAGCGCGACCCATTCGGGCTGGCTGGCGAAACAGAT
>JBBRHH010000501.1:0-4668 GCA_038222915.1 Tepidisphaerales bacterium | reverse complement strand
GTCATTTACGCCCTCCTTCCGGGCCGGGCTTCCATTCGTGGACATCGATCTCGCTGTAGAACGTGTGTCCCCACGAGTCATCAATCTCGGTTACGAACCTGAGGAACAAGAGATATCGATATCGGCCGATGGGGCGATCCGGATCTGAAATGCTGACAGCGTGCTGGCCACCTTGCGCGGCGAGTCGGGGACGCGTGTCGACGGACGCGATTCTGGTCCAGCCATGTTTGGCCGGATCAGCACCGATTCTCGGTGCTGGATCAAAATCTGACGCTGTTCCGTCGCTACCATAGACTTTGTACACCTGCGGGGCACGTGAGCTTTTGTGCCAGGAATAGGTGTTGATCTGCGCGATTGCGATCACGTTCTTCAGGTCAAGGCGAATGCGTCCTTCAAGGGTTGCCCACTCAAAGAAGAAACTGGTGCTGATGTCGTCATCATGGCCTTGAAGAGTTCCGTCGTGAAGGCAATCGATCGGGGCGGAGTCGCTGGCGAGTTGGCCGCCGATGACCTTAAACACGGCGTTTTGGGCTGCGTCGTCTTTTGACGGATTCTGGACAGTTGCGAATTGCGCGGAAGGCTTTGTCTCCGAGGGCGTATGAAGTTCGGTCTTGACGCGGACCGCCGACAGGCTGCAACACGCCAGAAGGAGGGCGAGCAGGAGGATTGTACCATGCATTCTCATCGCGCCTCCGGTGCGAGAAGTTTGTCGACGAGGCCAAAGGCCTGGACGGCGTCGAAGTTTCGAGCGACTAGTCTGCCGTCGGGACCGACCATGAACAGCATTGAAGGGGAAGTGAGGAATGCCGGCGGAATGCTTGCGGGCTCGATCTGGGCCTGCGGCCATTCGGGCCGATCAGAGACCGACTGCGTGGCTGCGTTTTGGCCGATGTAGATGCTGACGATCGCAAATCGGGGGTCGTCGCCAAAACGATCGTAGGTTGCGGCGAGGTTGGCGAGATTGGCTGCGGAATCCGCACGTTGCTGTGACCACAAATGAAGCAGGACGTACTTTCCCCGATACGCGGACAGGTGAAAATCGCTGCCTGTAAAGTCGGGCACTGGCTCGCTGATCTTGAGATGATTGGTGGGTTGGAGTGCGATGGTTCCCAGATTGATTGGCCGCATATCGCCGGGGTTTTGATCGATGGTGATTTCCTTGACGGCGGATGCGACCGTTTCGCGGTAGGCCCGGCGCGGATCACCGATGAGGGAACGAATCAGGATTCGATAGCGGCCCGGTTCGACGTCGTCGATCAGGAACGTGCCGTTGGACGCGACCGAGAACTCGTAGAGAGGATGTTGTGGTGCGGCGAGTTGCTGGCGGGTGTCGATCAGGGCATCTGACGCTGGATACATCTCTCCCTCGGTCAACGCATTGGCCGGTGGCGCGCCGCTCACGTTTCCGCTGACGACGCGGCCCGTTCCACCCAGGACAACGGTGGTAGTGCCTTGCTCAGCGACCTTGAGCTCGCGATAACGAGTCGACAGGTTGGTTGCAGAGAGATTGTGCGCTGTCCAACCGCCGGGCAACATCTGATCGCATAGGAAATGTCCCTGGGCGTCGGTCGTCACTTTGAGTTCGAGGTTCACGTTCAGTCGCTCTGAAGTCGCCTCTGCGCGGGTCAATTGCAGGGTGCCGTTTGCGAGTGGCCTTGTTCCGATATTGACGGCGCCTTCGAGACGTACCCATGGTGAAAGGACAATCGCGGTTGGAATCGGCGTGGTGGCTGGGACAATCGCATAACCGGCGGCGCTGCGGACGACGATGGCGGTTGGGACATCGATGGGAACTATCGAAAACCAGCCGTCCGTCTGCGTGGATGTAATTGGAGTGGGCTGGTTCGGCAGGAACATTGGAACGGCTGAAGAATGCGTTGCAACGCGGACCTGGCAGTTGGCTGCCGGGGTTCCATCGGGATTGCGAATGATGCCGCTGATGGCCGGTTGAGGAATCGGCTTTCTGAGCGGTCCTGCCCAGAATCGGGGTTGCGCGACCATGGTGGTGTCGATCGCAGCGAGAGGCGCGGGCGCGGTTTTGGCCTGAAACGTTTGCACCGACGCAAACGGAATGACCGCTTCGTCTGACGAATTGAACCATTGTCGAACGCCGACAGCGCCGGCTCCGATGGCGAGCAGCGCGGCTAGGCCGATAAGGGCCGCCTTGGCGTTGGCCCACAACATCACGGTGACAGCGCCCTTGGCGATGGCGGCGGGGGCCGCGGCGCCGCCGGTGGTTACGGCGTTTATGGTTGTGCTTGCGAGGCCGGTGGGGGCAGCGCGGACGGCGTTTGCGCCGAGGATTCCGCTGAGACCCTCGATTGACAGGGCGGTGCCGCGGCGGGCGACGAGGGATCGCAGACGCTCGACGCCTCGGAAGACGCGCTGTTTTGCGGCTTCTTCGGAGATCCCGAGCCGGTCGCCGACCTGCTTATAACTTCGCCTTTCGAAAAAGCGCAGGACCAGGGCGTCGCGGGATTGTGAACTTAGCTTTGCGATCGCATCGTCGAGAACGGCGTCGATCGGGGCGTGGTCCATGTGCGACTGATTTGTCGTAGATGTCATGGACGTGGTCCTTGATTCGGCGGTTGCGGCGCGTTGTTCGTAATGACGGCGACGGGCTTCTTTCTTCCGGTGGTCCATCGCTGCGAAACGCGTCACATTCAGTAGCCATGCCGAGAGTACGACCCCGCGCCTGATGCGCGGCGCTTTGTTGGCCAGGACGAGGAATACGGCCTGGGTCACGTCTTCGGCGTCGTGGCGGTTGCCAAGTTGGCGCGTGGCGGCGGTATAGACGAGATTGATATGCCGGGTGACAAGCTTTGCAAATGCCGCCTGCGCGTTGTTGGTGATGTAGTCCTGCAACAAGTGCCAGTCGTCTGTTTCAATCATGGATTCACCCATTTGCTCATATATGGACGACGGGCGGGTGAAAGTAACGCGCTAAATTCACATCGGGACTTTTCGCGGAGCGCGGGTAACTGCCGCTCGCTCGGTCTTGTAGACGCGGGAGCCAATTGTATAATTTTGCCCCGCCGGGCAGAGCTTCAGGACGCCGTGCTTTGTTCGGAGTGTTTCGTTGACGGCGTTTCGGGTGCCCGACGCGCGTGCGCCCTTCAGCGAGAGGAGTGGCCATGGCGACGGGCAAGATCAAGTGGTTCAACGATCAAAAAGGGTTTGGGTTCATTGCGGACGATTCAGGTGGCGAGGACGTGTTTGTCCACTTCTCCGTCGTGGAGATGGACGGATATAAGAGCCTGAAAGAAGGACAGCCGGTTAATTACGAGGCCGAGAAATCGCAAAAGGGGATGAAGGCATTGAAGGTTGTGCCTGTGTGAGGAAGCGCGCGGGGGGAATTCTAATGCATGCTGACGGTGTCGAACTCCGCCTCGGGCTTTTTGACCGTGGTAGGGGGCGCTCGCAGGCCGAGGCGTTCGCCGACAATGTAAAGGGGGCGTTGTTTCACTTCTTCGTGGATGCGGCCGATGTATTCGCCGAGAATTCCGATGGTGATGAGCTGGATGCCGCCCAGGAAGAGGACGCAGAGGATGGTGGTGGTAAACCCCTGACCGGCGGTTTTGTGGTAGGCGAAGAAGGTGATCAGGTAATAGACAGCCATTAAGAAGCAGATGCCCGAGACGACGAAGCCCATGTACGTGGCGGCGCGGAGCGGGCGGTAGCTGAAGCTGATCATGCCGTCCATGGCATAGTGAATGAGGCGGCGAAGGGTTTGTTTGGGTGCGCCGGCGGCGCGTTCCTGGCGGTCGTAGATGACGCTGGACTGTTTGAAGCCCAGCCAAGTTCGGAGTCCGGGGATGAAGCGGTTTCGTTCGGGGAGGCGGTTGAATTCGTCGACGACGCGGCGGTCCATCAGCCCGAAGATTCCGGCGTCGGCAACTTCAGGGAGCTCGGTCAGGAGGCGCATCAGGGGATAGAAGATTTTGAAGCCAATGCTGCGCGCCCCGCTGTCGGCGCGGCTGCTGCGTTCGCCCAATACAACTTGAAAGCCCTCTTCCCATTTACGGATCATGGCCGGGATGACTTCTGGAGGGTCCTGGAGATCGCCGTCAATGAGGACTACGCAGTCGCCGGCGGCGTGATGAATGCCGGCGGTGATGGCAGGCTGATGGCCGAAATTGCGGGAGAGACTCACGAGCTTGATGCGGCTGTCCTGTGCGTGATAGTCGCGGATGATGGAGGCGGATTGATCGCGGCTGCCATCGTCGACGAGGATGAGTTCCCAGTCGTGGCCGGTGCCATCGAGCGCGGCGGTCATGCGTTTGCGTAACTGAGGGAGGTTTTCCTCTTCGTTGAAGATAGGGGATACGACGGAAATCATGGAATCTCTTGAGCGTTTGCCGATGCGGCGGACGGATCTTTCACGAAGAGTTTAACCGTTACGTCATTGAAGTCGCTGTACTGATCGAATGGCGTTATCACCTGCTTGTATCGTTGCGCCAAGTGGCTGACCAACAGTTTTTTCGGATCATTCGGGTGATAATAGACGAGCCAGACACGGTCGCGGCCTTTTGTCACGTCGAGCATCTGATCGGCGGTTTCCTCGCGCACGGGTTCATCGGGGTCGGTGATGGGGCGTTTGTCGAGGTCGGTGCGGTGTGAGTAATAGTTGAACAGGAGTTTGAGGGACAACGGGCGGCTGACCAGAAC
>JBBRHH010000500.1:0-4672 GCA_038222915.1 Tepidisphaerales bacterium | reverse complement strand
GGAGACTGGAAACTGGAGACTGGAAACTTGAGGCGGAGGGACGGGGGAGAAAAGGCACGGGTTGTTGAGGGGTGGGAAATATGCGCGCAATTGAGTTGGATGTCGGGTGCTGGAGACTGGAAACTGGAGACTGGAAACTTGAGGCGGAGGGGCGGGGGAGAAGAGGCACGGGTTGCGGAGGGGTGGAAAATATGCGCGCAATTGAGTTGGATGTCGATTTGGCGCGCGTCGTTTTTCATAAGTGCTTGCTTGGTCGATGATTGGGATGAGGCGGGGATGTCGGTTGGTCGTTTCAAACCGACCAGTAACCGACCAGTAACCGACCACCAACCGACGTGGGCTACTCGAGACATGAAACTTGAGATTGGAAACTTGAAGGAAGGAAGCGACGAAGCGATGGAGCGACGTTGCGACGAAGGGAGGGGCGAATGACCAAGGCCCAATGGCCAACAAAGGACCAAGTCCCAAGGTCCAAGGGGTGGAGTCGGAGTGTTGATCGCGTTTGATGCACCGCGTGGAAGGCCGGTGGATGGAATGTCCCTGAACCTGGTGGACCCCTCTCGCTCGTGTTGTGCCGGGTGGTTTGCCGGCGGCAGTGGATGGCCGGGTTTGGGCATCTGCTGCTGGTCGGATAGTATGTAGGATGTTAGGTTTTTGTCAATGAGAAAATTGAAAATAGTCGGGGTTCGAGATTTTCTGTGCGGGGATTGCGCCGCGGATTTCCCAGGTGGGCGCGGATGGGAGTTGGTCGTTGTCGCCGTCAGCGTTTGCTGGCGGGTCGTGGTATGCTGACCAGCGCTGCGGTGATGGTTGAGTGAGTGCTGCGATTGTGGTTTGTAGGCGGCCGAGACGGCGCCAATCGAGGCGTCTAACAGTGAAACCGATCAACGTCGTGCCATGGCAAATCGCGCATTATCACGCCTGGTGGAATGGTGGCTTCATTACCACCGTTTCGTCGCCTCGATCCCGTAGCAAATCCGCTTCGCTTGGCCGCGCGGGACTTTCACCACGGACTGATAGGCCGGTTTATGTAGATATTGAGTTAGACCGAGAAACGGTAAAATGCGAGCTTTACTTTGGCAAATAGCAAACGGGTTATGCGAAGGGCGCGGAATATTCGGCAGGTTGATTGCGTGCTGAGGCTGTGGCCAATTGCATTCGTGGTTGTTCTTTGGTGCTCCGGATGCGCCACCACGTGGCGCCGCACCAGCATCGAGTCACTGAAGATCGACGGTGCTTTCCTTCTCGCTCAGATTGATACTTGGGATGCGGTTTGGCCGGTGATGAGTGGACAGTATGAGAAGGATCATCGGTCGTTCGTTGTTGTTTATCGCCTGCCGCAAATCGGACCGGCGACTCTGCATCCGATTGCTTTTCACGAAGTGACTCTGGGGTCTGAGCGGAGGCGTAGTAAGATGAAATTGCCTCCGACATTCGTGATCGGAAATGCGGGGGCTATCGTTCGCTTCTGGGCCGATGCCTCTGGTTCCTCCGTGCACTGGGATAAGTTTGGTCTTGACGGCCTCGGCAGTTGGAAAATCCTGTCGTCGGGCGCGGCGCCTGTTGAACTGGCTGGAAGGGGCCGGCTACCCGTGTGGAATGGCGGCGGTTACTGGTTTATCAGTGGGTCCACACCATTGGTTCTGAACATCGAATTTCCGGAAAGGACGGCTCCGGGTGTGCTTCAGCAGATGATTGCGGCGGCGGCCAAGGACGATGAATCAAACACGACGTACGCCCTGACCCGCGATGCTGAGTTCGTTGTCGCACGACCCTTGGAGGGTTTGGTGCGATGGTATGGACGCGAGTCGAGGCGGGGGGTCCTGCCGGACATTCCTTCGGCCGACCTTGTCGCGACGGAGCGAATTGAAGGTGGGCTGGCGTTCCTGGTTCGGGGGCAGGAGGTGCGCGGGCCGCCGTTTCCTTCCCTGATCAAGGATCGGCACCACCTGTCGTACGCGGTTTTAGATGAGCGAGGGCAGGCCATCGATCGGTTCAAGATGCGCATTGGCGTGGAACTGGAACGTTTCCTCCGTGCGCATCCGAATGACTATGATCTTGAGGAAAGCTGGGATCCTGTGTCGCGGCGGCTGCTGTATTACATCCCGCTTTCTTCTGCGGAGCGTAGCTTGCCTGTGAGCGTTGAATTGTATCGGGATCAAACGGTTCTTGACTTCACGCTTGATGTCTCTGCGATACCGGGCAGGCAATGATTTCGGAGCTGGAACTGAATGTTTAAATCGAATTGACTCCCGACCCCTTACAAATTTCCTGAAGGGCGTTTATATTTTGGAGTGGTGATCGTTGGTTGGAGCCAGGTAAGGTGATTGGCTGTGAATGAGCGGGCGTTTCTTACTGCTGAGTGGCGGAACCTTGGGCTTGTGACCTATGACGTTGCGCCTGCGATGCTTTTGCCGTTGCTGCCGGCGGGCTGTGACTTAGATTTGCGGGAGGGGCGGGCTTTTGTTTCTTTTGTGATGTTTGATTTTCTGAAGACGCGGGTGAAGGGGGTTCGCTGGCCGGGGTATGTGAACTTTCCTGAGATCAACCTGCGGTTCTATGTTTCATATGCGGGGCAGCGGGGGGTTTGTTTTGTGCGCGAGCTGGTGCCCAAAAAACTCATCGCGTGGATTGCCCGGACGATTTACAACGAACCTTACGTGGCGGCCGCGATGACGAGCAGAGTTTGTCGCGACGGCGGGATGGTTGAGGCGCGACATCGTTTTTTATTTGGCGGGCGGTGGCATGCGGCGACGATTCGCGGGAAGGAGAGTGTGATGCGGCCGGGGGCGGATTCGGTGGAGCATTTTTTCAAGGAGCATGAGTGGGGGTTCGGGCAGTCGCGGGGCGGGGCGCTGCGGCGGTATCGGGTGGTGCATCCGGAGTGGGATGTTTATCCGGAGGCCGAGGTGACTTTGGATGTTGATTTTGGGGCGGTGTATGGGGAGGCGTGGGGGATGTTGAATGGGCGTAAGCCGTATTCGGTTGTGTTTGCGGCGGGGTCTGAGGTGGCGGTTTATCCGCATGCGAAGGTGCAGGCATGAAACCCACGCGTGTTCTTTTCATTGGCAATAGTTTTACCAACCGGAACGACATGCCGGGGATGATCGAACGGCTGGCGACGGCGGCCAAGCCGCGTGTGAGGGTGGAGACGGCGCGGGTGATCGCGAATGGGCGGGCTCTTAAAACGCATTGGGAGCGTGGCGCGGCGCGGGAGGCGATTGGTTCTTCGAAGTGGACGCATGTTGTTTTGCAGGAGCAGAGCACGCTGCCGCTGAAAAATGCCGGCCGGATGGAGGAATATGTGCGGCTGTTTGATGAGGAGATTCGGGCGCGTGGGGCGAAGACGGTGCTGTATATGACCTGGGCGCGGAAACAACAGTGGGAGCGGCAGGGGGAATTGGCCAAGGCGTACCTGCGGATTGGGCGGGCTGTTGAGGCGATTGTTGTTCCGGTGGGTCAGGCGTGGCAGCGGGTGTTTTCGATGCGGCCTGACTTTTCGCTGCATGACAAGGATGGGAGTCATCCGAATTTGGCCGGGAGTTATCTGGCGGCTTGTGTTTTTTTTGGGGTTCTGTTTAAGAAGAGTCCTGAGGGGTTGGAGACGAGCGATGCGGCGGGGATCGGGGGATTTGGGGACGATGCGGCGTTGTTGTTGCAGCGCGCGGCCTGGATTTCGGCTGGGGAGGATGGCCGCTGATATCGCTTCGTCAGGACTGGATGGGGATTAACTCGATTGCGTTGAGCTGGGCCTGGTTGAGGATGCTGGTGAGGCGGAGGATGACTTTTCCGCCGGCGGTGGCGGTTGCGGCGAAGGCTCGGATCGTTGCTTTGTTTTGTGCGCCGGCGGCGGCGTAGATGTCGAAGTTTTGGAGGACCGGCGTTGCGTTGAGGGAGACGTTGAAGAGGCGCTGGCCGGGGGCGGTGGCGGTTGTTTCTGCGAAATGGAGGCGGACTTTGTAGCGTGCGCCTGGGAGTAGATTGGCGATGCGATAGGTGAAGTCGCCGATGCGGGCGGACTGGTAGACGGAGGCCGGGGCGGGTTTGGGGATGGCGGTGGTGTCGATGGTTGCGGTGGTGGTGGTGATTGTGCCGCCGAAGAAGGATGTGTCGCGCGCGAAGGCTGCGGTTGCGACGCCGCCGACGTTGATGGCGATTGGCGCTGCGATCTGGCGGTAAATTGCGCCGAGGGTCAGGTTGTGCGCGGGTGTGGCGAGGACGCGGTCGGTGGATGTGCGGCCGTCGGACCAGTTTACGAATCGATAGGTTTTTCCGGCGACGGACTGGGTGATGGGTGCGCTGAGGGTGCGGCGGATGCCGGCGACGCCGACGAACGTGGTGGGGGCGATTCGAGGTTGGTCGTCGAGGTCGAGGGAGAGGCCGGGGATGTTGGTGGTGAGGCGGACGGTGCTTTTGGCGGGGAAGATGTCGCGGTAGGTGGTGTAGGTGAGGCCGGCGGCGTTTTTTACGGTGAGGTTGATGCGGTACCAGACGTGGGCGGCGGTTTCGCCGTTGGTGGGGATGGTGAAGGTGCTAGATCATCGCGGCTGAAGTTCCATCGCATCTTGTGCCGATGTCTTGTGTGTCAAGGATGACAAGGAGACAACAATGGTCACGGATGAGCCCCGCCCGCGTCAATTTTCCCTTTCTGAAAATCAACGTCACGTTCTGG
>JBBRHH010000499.1:0-4675 GCA_038222915.1 Tepidisphaerales bacterium | reverse complement strand
CAATTCGCGCCGATGAATTCAACGGGCCGTTCCCAAGTTGGAAGAACCTCAAAGCCGACTACGGCGCGATCGGCGACGGCAAGGCCGACGACACCGCCGCCTTCCAGCGCGGCCTTGACGACCTTACCAAACACGAGAAATCCTGCGTCCTCTTCGTCCCCGCCGGACATTACCGCATCACCCACACCCTCAAATCCACCCGCAAAGCCCACACCGATTGCCAGGGCGTCGCCTTCGTTGGCGAAGATCCTGCCACAACAGTTCTCACTTGGGACGGCGAAGCCGATCAGACTCTCCTAGAATGGGACGCCTGGTATTCCCGCATCTCCCGCCTCACTCTCGACGGCAACAAGCGCGCTGCTATCCTGCTCTCCTACGGCCCCGCCTTCTCCACCAACAACGAAACCAGCGACCTGATCTTCCGCGATGCCAAATCCGCCCTCCTCTTCGGCACACCAAAATCCGCAGGCCAAGCTGAGAACGAAGTGCTGCGCTGTCAGTTCTTCCACTGTGAAAACGGAATTCAGACCGTCAACTGGAACTCGATGGACATCTGGGTCTGGTACTGCCGTTTCGAAGATTGCGGCCGCGGCGTCCACAACGTCATGGGCAACTGGCACGTCTGGGAATCCCTTTTTCTCCGCTCCACCGTCGCCGATCTGAGCACGCAAAACCTCATGGCCTTCTCAGTCGTCAACAACACCAGCGTCGGCTCCAAATGCTTCCTGAATTTCGACACCGGCCATTCCTGGGGCTCCCCCACCAGCATCACAGGTAACCGTATCCTCGATTGCACCGGCGACTTCGCCATGTTGCTTGGCAACGCCGGACCCTACCTCGTTGTGGACAACAGCTTCCGACTCGCGGTCGACAAGCGGGCCGCGCGAATGACCTGGGGCGACCAGACCTTCGTCGGCAATAACTACACTGCCGAAAAAGCAGTCGAAGAAAAGGGCCGCTTTCGTCGCGTCTCGGAAAATGTCGTGAACCCGCGAGCGATATTCGCTGAACTTCCAAACATTCCACCAACTCCACCTCGCAAAGAGCGCAAAGTATTCGAAGTCGCCGCCGGCTCCGGCTCCGTCGAGATTCAGCAGGCAATCGACGCCGCCGCCAAACTCAATGGCCAGCGTCCGGTCGTCCACCTTCCCATGGGCGCCTACAAGATCGACAAGACCATCCAACTCCCACCCAACTGCGATCTGCAATTGGTCGGCGACGGTTCCGGTGAAACAGCCAGCCGCTTCAACTGGACAGGCCCGGCGAACAGCATTGCCCTTCAGCTCCACGGGCCAAGCCACGTCACCTTGAAGGACTTCTACGTCCACGCCCCCAACGCACAGGCCATCGTCATCGAAAATGCCGACCAGCCCGGCGGAAAGATCTGTGCTGATCAGCTGGTGACCAACGGTCCCAACGGCAAAGAAAGTCAGACACAAGGCCGAACCGCGGCTCTACGCGTCAACGGCCTCGATCAGACCGACGTCCAGATGCGCTGTCTCCAGGGAAGCGGCAACGCCGGCGCATGGATCGACGTCATTGGCGGAAAATCCGCCGCCTCGGCAAAAGGCCAAATCAGCATCTTCACCGGCGCAACCGGCTCCGCAGCAGGCCAGTACGAAGTCCGCAACGGCGGCCGACTCGTTGTTCGCGGCGTCTATCACGAGCGCAGCTCCGACGCCCTCACCGGCCTGCACCTCGCCGATAGCGGCACCCTCAGTATCGACGCCACTCGTTTTTCATATGCAACCTCCGAGAAAACCCCAACCGTAGCCGCGGACGACTTCCGCGGGCTCTTCACCCTCGCGACGTGCATCCTCCTGCCAGTGGAAACCAAGCAAACCTGCCGCTTCGAACTCCGGGGCGATGGCAGCAAATCCAGCGTACTCGCGATCAACAATCAATTCTGGGTCGAGCTTCCAGGCACCACCGCCGACACCGTCTGGCAAAACAAAACGAACCCCCTCGCCCACGGTGGCCTGATCGGCTGCAACGTCAACACCAACAATAAGGAAGCCGCTCCCAAGGGCTTCGCGTTCCTCGCCAACATGGGCGACAACCCCGACCCCGCCAAGTCCGGCAGCGGCGCGGGCCCGCTCGAAGAACGTGGCGGCGTCGATGATGCAACCATCCTCAAACACCTCGCCCCCCTCCGTGAAGCCCGCGTCTGGCAACCAAACGATTCAACCCCCGCCGGCGTGACCGATGTCCGAATGCATCGCATCATGGCCACTGGCGGACATCAGGGCACAATCGAAATTCAAGCAAAGTGAAAACTTTTCTTGTTCCGCTACAATCCCGTTCACAAGGAGATACTCATGCCGCAAAACGAACTATTGGTTGACGTCCTTCGCCGCGACCCCGGAATGCTTCAGATGGCCATCGCCGATCTGTCCGATGCCGATCTGCTGCAACGACCTGTCCCGACCGCCAACAACGCCATCTGGCAGTTGGGCCACCTGATCGCGTCGGAAGCTTTTATGGTCAACGCCGCCGCTGGAAAGACCCTCATCGAGTTGCCTGCTGGCTTTACCGAACGTTTCAATCGCGATACGTGTACCGTCGACGACGCGTCGAAACTCGCAACCAAGGCCGAATTGCTGGCCCTGATGACCAAAGTGCGCGAGCAGACCTGCGCCTGGATCGCAACGCTCACGCCTGCGGACATGGCAAAGCCGGCTCCTGAACAGTTGATCCGGATGATCCCCACAGTCGGCCACTTGGCCCACCTGTTTCCGGTCCACGCTGCCATGCATCTTGGCCAAGTCCAGGTTCTGCGGCGCAAGCTTGGTAAACCGATCCTCTTCTAAAACAAATTCTCACGACAATGTCGATCTCAAAAACAGACCGCATCCTTATCACCGGCGGGCGAGGCTTCCTAGGCAGCTTCGTAACCGAGAAGCTCCGCGCTTCCGGCTACACTGACCTGGTCACTATCCGCAGGGCCCAATACGACCTCACCCTCGAGGCCGACGTGCAGCGCCTCTATGCAGATGTAAAACCGGCCATCGTCATGCACCTCGCCGCCGAAGTCGGCGGTATCGGCGCAAACCGCGAAAACCCCGGCCGATTCTTCTTCGCCAACATGGCCATGGGCCTTCACCTGATCGAAGGCGCGCGCATCCACGGCCTCAAAAAATTCCTCCAGGTCGGCACCATCTGTGCCTACCCCAACCTCACCCCGGTTCCCTTCAAGGAAGACGACCTCTGGAACGGCTACCCCGAAGTCACCAACGCCCCTTACGGCATCGCCAAGAAAGCCCTGCTGGTCATGTGCCAGTCTTACCGCCAGCAGTACGGCCTCAACTCCATCTACCTGCTCCCCGTAAACCTCTATGGCCCGCGCGACAACTTCAACCTCCAGACCAGCCACGTCATCCCCGCTCTGATCCGCAAATGCCTAGAGGCCCGCGACGCCAATGCCCCATATCTGACGGCCTGGGGCACCGGAAGCGCCAGCCGCGAATTTCTCTATGTGGAAGACTGCGCCGACGCCCTCATCACCGCGCTCAAAAAATACGACTCCCCTGAACCGATGAACATCGGCAACGGGCGCGAAGTCACCATTCGCCATCTGACCGAATTGATCGCCAGGCTCTGCAACTTTAAGGGCGAAATAAAGTGGGACCCCACCAAACCTGACGGCCAACCCCGACGCTGCCTCGACGTCTCCCGCATTCAAAAAAAAATAAACTTTGAAGCCCAAACCCCCTTCGAAACCGGCCTGAAGAAGACCATCGAATGGTACGAGAAAAATCGTTCGACTCCGCCCGGCGTATAATGGTGTGCAATGAGCAGTCCTTTCCCAGGCATGGACCCCTACCTCGAAGCCCACTGGCTCGATGTACACGGCAGCCTCATTCACCTTGCCAAAGCAGCGCTCCAACCCCAACTGGGCGATGACCTGGTCGCGCGAAGTGAAGAACGTCTGGTCGTCGAAGATCCAGTCGGACTGTCGCGCGTAATCGGGCCAGATGTGCGTGTCGTGGAAATTGGGCTCGGCGCGGATTCTGTCGCCGTCGGCGGTGTTGCCGTCGCTGAGCCGCTCGTCTTCAACCTGGAATCCGCTCCGGTCGTCCAGAGATTCATAGAAATCCTCGACCTCACAACCGGCGGGCGGGTAATCACAGTCATCGAGTTTCTGTCTCCCTCGAACAAATTGCCTGGCGATGGCCGGGACCAGTACAAACGAAAGCAGCAGGAATGCCGGCACGGTGGAGTCAATCTGGTCGAGATTGACCTCACCCGATCGGGAAGACGAGAGCTACTCGCTCACGCGTGGGTGCAGAGTCGCAAATACGAAACCACTTACCAGGCATCCGTCTGGCGCGCCAATCACCCAGGCCGCTGCGAGTTGTATCCAATGAAATTGCGCGACCGACTTCCGGCCATCCGCATCCCCCTTCGTCCGGCCGATGCCGATGCCGCGCTTGATATCCAGTCGTTAGTCGACAGCGTCTACTCATCCTCGCGCTACGATCGAACGACTAATTACCGCCAACCATGCGATCCGCCGCTGACTGACGAAGACGCCGCCTGGGCTCTATCGCTGTCCTAACTCCGCCTTCTGAGTTACATTCCGCGATCATGCGAATACTACTCATCACCGCCCTCCTCCTGACTGCCTTCGGCTGCGACAAAACCATCCACGAAATCCGCAGCCCCATCCAGCAAG
>JBBRHH010000498.1:0-4676 GCA_038222915.1 Tepidisphaerales bacterium | reverse complement strand
ATTTAAATTGATCGACTGCGTGAAATGGTCCGGTTGTGATAAGTTCCAGCGGTAGAGCGTCCCGTCCTCGCTATTCACAAGGATCGAATCCGTCAGCGGATCGACCACCGCGTTGTTGATACACCATTCCCGCACCGCTTGCGGTTGCCCGGGGATGTTATCCGAGGTCACCCCCGCAATTGACAGCACCGGCTTCATCGTCGTCAGGCCCGAGGTGGGATCAAACGCCGTAGCTTTGGGATCCAGAATCGCGATCTTGTTCACGCCATCCCCGTTGTTGATGTAATTGTTGTATTTCGTCATCAGGAAATACGATGAATCGCTCGCGCCCACGAGGTCCTGCGCCCGCAGCATCGATCGCGGGACGATGGTCACCGTGTCGTCCCAGCCAAAAGCGCCGGTATTCTTCAGCGTCGAAAGATCGCTGGAAAAGTGGTTCAGATACCCGCGAAAATCATTCTCCGGATAGTGATCCAGCACCCCAAAATAAACATCCCCGTCCGGCCCGATCGTCGGCGACGAAGTGCCGTTGTCCGGAAGGTTCGCGAAGTGCGATGAATCGGAAGTCAAAGGATGCTTGGGATCCACCAGCGCCGCATGGCTCACGGGCGCAAGTGTCGTCGCGTTCAATGAAACCAGGTAACCGTGCCCGGTGTTATTCAAACCGCTGCTCATCGCCACATACAGATTTCCATTGGCCCCGATCGCCGGTGCGCAGTTGTAAAGCACCTGCATTGCCCCGGTCCCCGCGTCATCGTTGTTGGTTGCCGCCGCCACCGACACCGAAGTCCCGACATGCGTCGTCCCCCCGTCAATCCGCGCAATACCGCTGCTGAGCGTGCCGCCGCCCGGCAATGTGATCGAGTTCGCCGCGCCGGTGCCATCGCCAAGCACCTTGTATCCAAAATAAACGTTCCCCGACGAATCGGTCGTGATCGGCGTATCGATGAAAACATGGTTGTTGACAAAGGTCTGATCTGTCGGGTTCGACGGATAAGTTCCATAAAACGCCAGCCGCGAAGTCGCCGACGCCGCCACATTCGCGTTGTCCTTCAAAAACACGCTGCCGCCCGCACCCGGATAATAAAGCTGATTCGTAGGCGACAGCGCCGGCCCATAGCTCGGTACCCAACTATGCGCCGGAAGAATGTAATCGCTTGTTGCAGTCCAATTGGGAGTCGGATCTGTTGACGGCGTGGCATTGGTCGCCGTTCCCGCATTAAACGCCGTTAAAGAGAATCCGCCATCCGGTCCGGTTTTAATGGGAACGACAATCGTGTTCGCCGCCGTGATCACCGGCGAACCATAATGGACAAGAAGTTGGCCACTGCTGAGCACCGGATTGAGGTCGACCTTCTGATGCCACGCGATCCTGGTCAATGAATCCGAAGCCGCCGGCGCTGCCGCCGTATGCTCGGAGTTCCCCCCATAAGAATTCCAGGATCCAGTCAGATCGGCCCGCGCCATCGAAGGCAGCGCAACCGCCGCCACCGCAAGCAAAAGTCTTCGCGCACTCCGCATCAGCAAACCCTCCACCACACGAATAATCTCAAGTCAAGGCCGCCGAAGCCCTCAGCGTTCAATCACAGCATACCTTCCTTTGCCAGGGATGACCAATAGAATAGCCGGGAAAAGGCCTCAAAATGACCATTGAAAGCATCCAGCCCATCCTCGCCGTCACCGACGTCCCGGCCGCCATCGCCTATTACCGAAACATATTGGGTTTCAGCAACGAATGGCTCTGGGGCGAGCCTCCCACCCACGGCGGCATCACCTTTGGCCGCATCAGCCTTCAGTTCACCTTAAATCCGGAACTCGCCGCCAAAATCGCCGGCCAGCAGCACTTCCTGAGGGTTTCCAACCTCGACCAACTCCACCATCTCCACATCACCAACGGCGCAACCATCATCAGCCCCCTCGAAACCAAACCCTGGGGCATGCGCGAATACACCGTGCAAGACCCCACCGGCTACCATCTCCGCTTCGCCCAGCCCGGCTCAAGCCCTCCGCCAAAGAAATCCTCGAGCCTTCCGCCCCACATCCAGATCATCCAGCGCCTCCCCACTCCCGCAGAACACGCCCACCTCACCCAATCCGTCGGCTGGGCCGGCTATGCCAACTATGAAGCAGTCCCACCCGCCCTGCAAAAATCCCTCTTCTCGGTAGTAGCAGTCGATGGAGAAAAAACCATCGGCACAGGCCGAATCGTCGGCGACACCACCATGTTCCTCTATCTGCAGGACATCATGGTCCACGCCGACTACCAGGGCCGGCGAGTCGGCACCGCGATCGTCAACGCGCTCATGAACTGGATCAACCAAAACGCCCCCAACCGCTGCTTCATAGGCCTATTCACAGGCAAAGGCACCGCCCCCTTCTACGAGCGTTACAACTTCCAAGGCCCCGAAAACTCGCTCTACGGCATGTCCATCACCAAATCCCAACACCCGCTGAAATCCGAAATTTGAGATTTGAGATATTTGAAATTTGAAATTTGAAATCAAATACAGATTTCAAGCTTCCCTAGCCCCCTCAACGTCGCCTCCTCCTCCACCTCAAACCGCCACTCTCCAGGCCAATCCCGATGCAACACCTTATCCAACCCGCCTCCCACGCCGCCCGTCAGCATCACATCATGACTCATCCGCACCGCGTTCACCTTCTGCAACAGCTTCAACCGCGTCGCACTCGAACCGGCCAGTGATTCAATAATCGCCCCCAGCATCTGCTCGCGCGTAGTCGCCAGCGTAAGCCCCGTAAACGCCCCCTGCCTCTGCTCCAGGCTCGTCCGATCCCCGGCCAGATACGGCTCAAACCCAACGCCCCCCGTATCCCCCTTGCTCGCAAGCTTCCCCATCAGCTTCCGAAACCGCACCACCGAGTAATCCGGAAAAAACTGCCCCTTCGCCCAGTTCAGCGCCGACCCCGCCGCCGCCAGCGTCCCCACCGACATCCACCGCTTCCCCACTCCCAGCGCCCGTGTCAACAAATGCTCGTGCGGCCTCGGGTCATCCGTAATCAGCGCCAACACATCCGTCGACCCCGCAACATTTACGAGCTTCCCCGGCTCCCCACCAGCCAGCATCCCCGCCCCCCTCCCAACCACCATCCCCCCCACCATAGGGGTCCCCAGCTTCAACCCAAACGCCCGCGCACCCTCCACGGATATTTCCCCACCCACCACATTCGCATCTTTCACCTCCGGCAAAATCCCCATCGGCATCCGCGCCGCCGCGCACAACTCCTCACTCCACCCGCTCAGATCCACCGTCGAATAAACCCCCATGAACGAAGCATTCGAAGGGTCCGTCACCCGCGCCCCCGTCATCTGTCGATGCAGATACGTATTCAAATGCCCCACCAGGTCGGCCTTCTTCAACACCCCCGGCTGATGCCGATGAAACCACAACCACTTCGTCGAGCTGATCCCGCCAGGAAACGGCCGGGTCCCCGCCAGCTTCAAATGCCGTTCCTTCCCCACCCGCTCCTCCAGCTCCATCGCCTCCTTCACACTCCGCCGATCCTGATGCGTCACCACCGCCGTCAGCGCATGCCCGCGCTTGTCCATCGCCACCCACGACGGCGCCATCACCGCCAGCGCAATCGCGTCCACCTTCTTCGCCCCGCTCCCCACTTTCCGAATCGCCTGCGCTACCGCCAGCGCAATCGCCTTCGCCTCCACATCCACGCTCGGCCCGTCATACCGCGTCTTAAACGCGGCCCGCACCACCTCCCCCACAATCTTCCCGTTTTTCAAAATCGCTGATTTGACCGAGGAAGATCCAATATCAAGACCAAGAAGCATCATGAGCAGGATGGTAAGATAATTCCCACATGAATCGAACACCCGCGCCCCTCTGGCTCCTCCCCCTCTTCCTCGCGGCCCCCATCTCAGCCGCCCCCGCCACGCGCCCCGCCAACCGCCCCACCAACCGCCTCGCCCCCTTCGGCCTCTCCGTCGCCGCCCCCGACGGCTGGAACGAAATCCGCCGCGACAAAGACAAAACCGTCATCCAATGGGCCAGCCCCGACTCCACGCCCACCAACATCCGCGGCATCATCACCATCGAGGCCACCAAGCCCTCGGCCAACTCCGCCGAACCCTTCGCCGAGCAACTCGCCAAAGGCTGGCAGGGAAAAGTCGATTCCGAAACCACCCTCGACGGCGAAAAAACCTTCCACATCACCGCCGACAACAACACCGACAAACTCCGCCCCATCGAAGCCCTCGTCGCCCTCCACGCTAATTATTTCTACCTCGTCATGGCCGTCTCCACCGCCAAACATCCCTGCCACAAACAAATCGAATCCATCCGCGCAAGCTGGCACTGGACCGACATCGATTCCCCCTCCACCCACCTCGAATTTCTCGAGCATCCCCTCTCCGTCCTCAGCGGCACCATCGCCATCAACGTCCCGCAGATCATGAACACGATCTCCGATCCCAAGCAGCCAAACGTCTTGAAAATGGCCATCCCCGATCTCCCCCGCAACGACGTCGATTACATCCTCGAAGCCCAGCTCGTCACCCGAGCCCCCAACAAATCCTTCGACCAGACCAAAAACCAGCTCGCGGCCGGCATCCAAACCAAATTCAACCTCCCCAAACCTCTCACCTGGACCATCATCAAAGGCGACATCAATCGCGCCACCCTCGAAAAAATCTCCGTCCCCCT
>JBBRHH010000497.1:0-4677 GCA_038222915.1 Tepidisphaerales bacterium | reverse complement strand
GCGAGCAGACCGAGCACCATTGTTCCGAGCGTGGGAATGAAGCTGAGTGTGGAATATCCCCCGCCGTTTGCGATGAACGGTTTGGCTCGCGGCCACAGATTCATGAACCAGGTGTCGAAGGCCCAGGCGAGATTGGTGTTTTTGTTCCAGTGAGCAGCGAAGCCGCTCATCTCTGGCGTTGCGCTCAGTTGTACGGGGTAAAGTGCGAACGCGAGCCAATAGCCAAATAGTATTGCGGCCAGCGACACCGCCTGCCAGCGCGGCTTGAGCCACGCAATCAGGAACAGAAATGTATAGCCGATGCCAATCTGGGATAGAGTGTCTTCGAACGTGAAATTGGTTTTCTGGCTGCTCGTGGAGCGCAGAAAGACGCCCAGGAAAGTCAGCAGTAACGCGCGGATGATAACGTGAAACAGCATGCGGCCGAAGCTCTGGCCCTGTGAGCGGCGCTTGGCAAGTGAGAACGGCAGCGAAACGCCGGCGATAAATGTGAAGGAAGGTTGGATCAGGTCCCAGAGTGAACAGCCGCGCCATTGGACGTGATCGGTCTGGTAAACCAGAAAGGGCCAGATGTTGCCGACCGAGCGATTGAGATTGAAGAGACGGGCGATTCCGAAGTAATCAAGAAAGGGCCAGATGTCGCAAACCGGGCGATTGAGTTTGACGTAACGGGCGATGCCAAACCCTTCCGATGCCATCAGTAGCATGACAAACCCGCGATAGGCGTCGAGCGACACCAATCGGCTCGTCAAGGATTGCCTGGATACGCCAGATACCGCTGCGTACGGATATGGCAATTCTCGAGGGCTTCCGGGATCAAGGGTGGCCGATTGCGACATAGCATCTCCGCGAAGTGTGGCTGAATGGAATGTGCCCACGGATTCTACTGTTTTGGGAAGGATTACGTTGGATTGCCAACTGACTTCCCGGCCCCGGAGCGCTACAATCGAGCAGACAACAGGGAGGGTTCTAGCGGAGGTAAAGGCATGGAAACCGTGCGTACTACCGCGGATGCAGACGGAATTCTAACGGTCTGGCTCGACCTGCCAGGGAAGCCCGTCAACACCTGCACCCCTCAACTCCTCATTGAACTCAACGAGGTCATCTCCGCCATCGAGCGCGACAAGCCGCGCGGAGTGATCTTCGCGTCGGGCAAACAGCACTCATTCATCGCCGGCGCTGACCTGTTCGAGATTCGCAAGATGAACCACGAGCAGGTGACGCATTATCTCGCCGACGGGCAGCGCACCTTCAATCGCATCGCCCACCTGCCCATGCCAACCGTAGCCGCCATCAACGGCGATTGCCTGGGTGGCGGCCTTGAATTCGCCCTCGCCTGCACCTATCGCGTGGCCGCCGACGACGGCTCAATCAGCATCGGGCTGCCGGAAGTAAAACTGGGCATCATCCCCGGCTGGGGTGGCACGGTCAGGCTGCCTCGAACGATCGGCCTTGCCATCGCATTGCCCCTCATGCTGGCCGGTAAGACGCTCCCACCTCGCAAAGCAAAGAAGGCCGGCATAGTCGACGATGTTGTCCGTCCCGAGACAGTGGTGACCGCCGCCCGGCGATGGATCCTCAGTGGCGCGGAGCATCACCAGCCTGAACGAATGCAGCGGTTGCTGGCATCTACTGCTTTTACACGCAAGAAGATTTTTGCAACCGCCCGTAAAAAAACTGAGGCAACAACCTTCGGCAATTATCCGGCACCGATAAAGCTGATCGACGTCGTCCAGGCCGGATACGACAACGGCGAGGACGCTGGCTTTACGGCCGAGCGCGACGGCCTCGTGTCGCTCATGGAGACCGACGCCTGCCGCAGCCTCCTGCGACTGTTCTTCCTGCGCCGCGACGCCAAACGATGGGCCAGCAACGCCGTGCACGCCACGCCCAACGACGTAAAACACGCCGCCGTGATCGGTGGCGGAACCATGGGCGCGGGAATTGTCCACGCACTCATCCGCGCCGGGATTCCCGTGCGGCTTGTGGAAGTGGATCCGCTCGCAGCATCGGCCGCACAGGTACGCGTGCGCCGATTGCTCGACGACGAGGTCAAATCCGGCAAGCTCAGCGCGCTCCAGGCGAAACACGCGATGAACCGCGTCTCGCCCACCACTGACTGGACCGGCCTCAAGCTGGCGGATGTCGTCATCGAAGCAGTTCTGGAAACGATGGAAGTGAAACGCGAGGTTTTCGCCAAGCTCGACCGGCTCACCCGACCCGATGCCGTCCTGGCAACAAACACCAGTTCTCTCAGCGTGACGGAAATGGCCGACGCCACCCTCCACCCCAACCGCGTGGTCGGCCTCCACTTTTTCAACCCCGTCCCCAAAATGCCCCTGGTGGAAGTGGTTCGCACCCACCACAGCGACGACCAATCGCTCGCTACCGCGGCCGCTCTCGCGTCCAAGCTCGGCAAAACCCCCATTATCGTCAACGACGCACCGGGCTTTCTCGTTAACCGCATTCTCATCCCGTTCCTGGCCGAGGCCATCGCGATGGCTGGCGAAGGCGTGGGCGTCGAAGAGATCGATCGCGCCACGAAACAATGGGGTATGCCTATGGGCGCGTTTGAGCTGCTCGATGAGATTGGACTCGACATCGCACATCATGTGCTCAAATCCCTTGCGGGTTCGATGGGCCAGCGCGTGCCTGTGCCAGCCACTCTGCAAAAGGCCTTGGAACACGGCTGGCTCGGCAAAAAGCGCGGCCTTGGCTTCTATCACTACGAGAGCAAAGCAAAGGACAAGAACGCGCAAGTACACGCCGAGATGTCTGAACTGATCCGCGGCTCGGCCGCGCCAAAGACCGTGTCACCCGAAGAGATTCAGTGGCGCCTCGTCCTCCCCATGATCAACGAAGCCACACGGCTCTTGGCCGAGGGCGTCATCGACTCCACCGACGCAATCGACCTGGCGACCGTCTTTGGCCTCGGCCTCGCGCCCTTCCGCGGCGGCCTCATCCGCTATGCCGACTCCATCGGATCTGACCTGATCGTCCAGAAGCTGGATGCGTTGGCGCAGCAATTCGGACAACGATTCACGCCGTCGGAATTGCTGAGACAGTTGGCCAAAGTTCACAAGCCCATCAAGGACTTCGCATCGGTGATGCACGTGGAGGTATTGCACTAGCAAAGGGAAGTGGGTGGCAGACAGGAGATTGTTATGCCCACGTTCAAACGCGCGGACCAGGAAGAAATGGAAAAGGCCAAGGACCTGCTCGAGTCGGCCGCTCCGCAGGAAGCCGGCTTCGCCAAGTCACTGTTCTTCGGCCGGCTCAGACTCGATAAGGTTCTGCCCTATCCAAAGCAGGACCCGGCCGAGAAGACGCGCGCCGACGAGATGATTGCCAAGGTCGACGCATTCCTGAAAGCCAACGTTGATCCGCGGAAAATCGATCGCGAAGAATGCATCCCACAGGACATCATCACCGGGCTGGGCGAGCTCGGCGTGCTCGGCCTCACCGTCCCGCGCGAGTACGGCGGCAGCGGTTTCAATCACACCAACTATTGCCGCGTGCTCGAACACGTGAGCCAATGGTGCGCGTCTACCGCTGTCCTGATCGGAGCACATCAATCCATCGGCCTCAAAGCCCTCCTGCTCATGGGCAATGAAGAACAAAAACGCGAGTTCCTCCCAGATCTCGCGGCCGGTCGAAAGCTCGCGGCCTTCTGCCTGAGCGAACCCGAAGTCGGCAGCGATGCCGCCAATGTCCAAACCCGCGCCGTGCTCAGCGAGGATGGAACGCACTGGATTCTCAACGGCCAGAAACGCTACGCCACCAACGCCGCCCTCGCGGGCATGATGACCGTCATGGCCCGCACGCCGGTAACCGAAAACGGCAAGAGCAAGGATAAGATCACCGCGTTCCTCGTCACGCCCGATCTCCCTGGCTTCCACATCGTCAGCCCAAATCGCAGCAAGTGCGGCATCCGCGGAAGCTGGCAGGCCACGCTGGAATTCAAAGACATGCAGGTGCCCCGCGATCGCATGCTCGGCGAGCTCGGCAAAGGCCTGCGCGTCGCACTCAGCGTGCTCGATTATGGCCGTTGCACGCTCAGCGCCGGCTGCGTCGGTGCCGCGAAGAAAGCCCTGGCGATGACCATCAGCCACGGCAAATCGCGCCGGCAGTTCAGCCGATCCATCAGCGAGTTCGGCCTCGTCAAGCAGAAGATCGCACGCATGGCCGAAACAACCTTCGCCATGGACGCCATCACCTACCTCGCAGCCGGCCTCGTCGATGAGCACAAGGGCGATCTCATGCTCGAAACCGCCATCGCCAAACTCTTCTGCTCCGAAGGCCTCTGGCAGGTCATCGACGACGCAGTACAGATCCGCGGCGGCGAAGGATACATGGCCGAGAACGATCTCGAGCGGATGCTGCGTGATGCGCGAATCAACCGCATCGTCGAAGGCGCAACCGAAGTCATGACCGCCTTCGTGGCCCTGGTAGGCATGAAAGGCGTAGGCGAAGAACTCGAAGGCGTCCTCCGCGCCTCGAAACACCCCATCGGCAACTTCGGCCGACTGGCGCGCTTCGCCCGAGCCCAGTGGCAGGACGTAGTCATCGGCCACGAGTTCGAAGGCTTGGACGAACAGTTGAAAGCCGAAGGCCACACGCTCGCACGATTGACCACCACCCTCGCCCGCGACGTCTTGCGACTCTTGCGCATCCACC
>JBBRHH010000496.1:0-4678 GCA_038222915.1 Tepidisphaerales bacterium | reverse complement strand
TTCAACGGCAGCGGCAGCCGCAAGCCAGCCGGCATGGCCGAGGTCGTACTGGTGTTCGAAAATCCGCGACGCGAGGATGGCAACCGCAAGCTCAATCTTGATACCGACGAAGTATCCGTCGGCCGCCGGCTTTTTCGCGACGGCACCAGCGAATATCAACTCAACAATTCAGCGACCCGCCTGAAGGACGTGCGCGAACTCTTTCTCGACACTGGTGTCGGCGTCGACGCTTACAGCGTGATTGAGCAGGGCCGCGTCGCAGCATTGCTTGAAGCCAACCCGGCCGAGCGTCGTCTTATTTTCGAAGAGGCCGCAGGGATCTCCAAGTACAAGGCCAAGAAAAAAGAAGCCCAGCGAAAGCTTGAACGCGTCGATCAAAACCTGCTGCGTGTTCAGGACATCGTTGAAGAAGTTGAAAAACGTCTGCGAAGCGTGAAAGTTCAGGCCGGCCGCGCACGCACCTATCAGGAACATTCCGACCGCCTCCGCGAACTGCGCCTCACCTACGCACTCCAGGAATATCACACCCTGCACAGTCAGCAGGCGGACCTTGAATCGAATCAATCCCAAGCTGAACGGCAGTTGGCCGATCTGACATCTGAACTGGAAGGCCGTCAGATCGCCCTCGCCACGCAGCGTCAGGACTTCGACGCGCTCTCCCAGCAAAAGCAGCGCGGCGACTATGAGCTGGTGCAAACCCGGGCCGCCATTCAGTCCGCGCGCCAGCAACAGCAGTACGCGGCGCAACAACTTGATCAGGCTGTCGAACAACTTGCCCAGTTCGAGCAGGATCGCGCCGGCCTGGCGAACAAATCAGAGGAAGTCGCAGCATCGCTGGTCCAAGAGACCGCCGATCTGGAACGGCTTACATCCGAGCTCTCCGAACATCGCCGGCAGATCGAACAACTGCAGCAGGCATTTCACGACGGACAACTGGAGCTCAACAAGACAAATCGCGAGATCGAGCAGCACAAGAGCGCGATCCTTGATCTCATGCGCCAGGCGTCGAATCTATCCAATCGTCTGGGCGCTATTGAGATCGAACGAAAAAACATCGCCGCGCAGGAACTGCGACTGACCGAGCGCCGCGTGTCGGTCATCTCCGACGTCGAAACCCTGGAGCAGGACCGCCTTTCGATGGAAGAAGGCCTCCAGGCGATCGTGTCGGAGCAGGCTGAATTGCAGACCCAGCTCGATGCCAGCACCGGCGACGCCGCTGCCCTGGGCAAGCAGATCAAAGATGTCTCAGAGCAGTTGGGAGCGGCCCGCGAACACCGGTCTGGACTCATCTCGCGTCAGAAATTGTTGCAGGATCTCGAAGCACGCCGCGAAGGCGTGAGCGAGGGAGTAAAGTCCGTCCTGCGTCAGAAAAATGAAAAATTCCCGTTCGTGCGCGGCCTCGTCGCGGACATTCTCCGCGTCGATGTCGAACATGCCGCCGTCATCGAAGCCGCTTTGGACGGCAAGGACCAGTTCCTGGTCACCAGCGACCCCGCCGCCGCGATCGCCGCCGAGCAGGCCTTCCTCGATCTGGAAGGACGCATCAATGTCATGAGCGGCAACGGCTATCAACCGGTGCCGCAGCAAATCAACGCCCTTGACTACGACTGGAATCAGCACGACATCGGCGTCCGACTCGCAATCGATCTGGTGCGCTTCGAATACGAAGATGAAACGCTGGCGATGCATCTCTTGGGGCGCACTGTCGTGACCAATACGCTCGCCGACGCGGTCGTCCTATCCAAAGCGGTGCCGCTTCCTTTCCGCTATGTCACCCTGCAAGCCGAAGTGTTGGAAGCCGATGCAACCCTCCGCGTCGGCCCGCTGACGGCCGCCATGGGATTGCTCTCACGGCGATCTGAACTCGAAGCGCTGAGCATGCAGCTTCAAGAGGTGGATCGCCGCATCGAACAACTTTCGGCGCTGCTAAGCGAAGGAAACACCCAGGCGAAAGATCTGCAGGAAAAACAGAACACGCTTCGAAATGCGCTCTACCAGGCCAACACCGGCAAGGTCCAGTTGACCAGCCGTATTGCGCAGAACCAGGACAAACAGAACGCCCTGCGCCGTGAAGTGACCACGCTTGACCGCGAGCTCGCGAATGTCGCCGTTCAACGCGAGCGCCTTGAACCTGAAGAGCAGACCTTGATCGAAAAGCGCAACGCCATCGAGGCGAATCAGTCCGAGCGACAGCAACAGGTGGTCGATCTGAGTGCACGCCAGCTTGAGCTGTCAGAGAATCTGAAGAAGTCCGGCGAGGAGCTGACCACGACGCGCGTACTGCTCGGCCAGGTGCAGGAAAAGCAGTTGGGCGCGCAACAAGCCGTCCGGCGTCTCGAAGCGAGCCGGGCCGAGATCGCCCAGCAGCTGGAACGGGTCATCCGCAGCGCTGAGAGCACCGCCGCGCGGCAGGCCGATCTTCAGGCCGAATCAGAAAAAGCCAAAGCAGCCGAAGCCGCCTTGGTCGAAAAGAATGAATCTCTTGCAACTCAGGTCGCGCAGATCACTGAGCAAGTCGCGGGCTTACAGACATCCGTGGAAGCACTTGCGGCCGCTGTCGAAGAGATCGGCCAGCAGCACGCCCAATTTTCGCAGAGCGTTCACAAGCTGCAACTCCAAACCGGCGAACTCCGGGTTCGTCTCGAATCGCTCGTCCAACGCACACTGGATGAATTGCAACTGGACGTCCCCGCACGATATGCCCAGCTTGCCGAAGAGGGCGGTTACCAGCCGGCCGACGCCGATTGGGACGCCGTCGCCAGCGAAATCAAGGAACTCAAAGAGCGCATTCAGCGCCTCGGCAATGTAAACCTCGATGCCATCAACGAACAGGCCGAGTTGGAAGAGCGGAGCAGCTTCCTCTCGACACAGGTCAACGATCTGGTCGATTCCAAGCGTCAGCTCGAAGAACTGATCGACACCATCAACAAGGAAAGCGGCCTGCGCTTCGAGCAGACGTTCAACGCGGTCCGCGAGCATTTCCAGGGCATGTTCCGCAAGCTCTTCGGCGGCGGCAAGGCCGATATCTATCTCGAAACCTCAGTCGAAGATGTTGTCGATCAGGAACCGATCATCGGCCCGGATGGACAGCGGATTCTCCCGGTCATGAAAAGGACCATCGACCCCCTCGACGCCGGCATCGACATCATCGCCCACCCGCCCGGCAAAAAGCCGGTCTCGATTTCGCAGCTATCCGGCGGCGAGAAAACCATGACCTGCGTTGCACTGCTGATGAGCATTTTCAAATCGAAGCCCAGCCCCTTCTGCATCCTCGACGAAGTCGACGCCGCCTTGGATGAAGCCAACAACCAGCGTTTCAATCTCATCGTTCAGGAGTTTCTGGAGCAGAGCCAGTTCATCATCATCACCCACTCCAAACGCAGCATGCAGATCGCCGACGTTCTTTATGGCGTGACCATGCAGGAGCAGGGCGTTAGCAAACGGGTGGCCGTCCAGTTCGACCAGGTTGACAGCCACGGTCACATCAGCGAAACCGCCGCAGCCTAGGATCTCCACCGTTCGAAGGTAGGTTCATTCGAATTCGTCATCTTCATCGGAAGCGAGGATCTCTTCCTTCACGATGTCTTCCCATGCCCCAATCACGTCTTCATTGGCACCAGCTGCATCCAGGCGATCGCGCACCAGTCCACGACTCGATTTCATTTCTGGAAACTGGAGCAGCATCATCGCGATATCTCGCCAATCTGTACCTGCTTTGGGTTTTCCCCGGCGACTTTGAAATGCGATTACCTTTTCCGCGATGAGTTCAGCCGGGATCACGACCAGCAGGCCTGAGACCGATTGCGTTGGAGGCAGGCTCGCGACGGACCGTATATCAACCAGGTGTCGATTCTTTGGCTTCGCCACTTGATAAACGCGGTAGCCTCGTCCGTCGGCCACTTCGCGAACGCGAACAGCAATGTGGTGCCGGCTGCCCAGATGTTCAATCAGTTCGGCGGCCAGACGTTCGGCGCGTGGGGACATGACATCGATGTCCTGCGTCATGCGCGGTTCGTCGACATATGCGTTAACGGCTTGGGCACCAAAAAGGGCCACATCGGTGAGCCCTTGAAGGAACTCAAGCACCGATCGATGAATGTCTGCGAGCGGCACCTGTTCCCGCATGCCAAACTCCCGAAATGTCAGGGCACCATCACCAAACATATCTTCTCCTGGTACGCCATTGTATCATCGGCAATTCGAGGAATAGGAGGCTTCATGAAATATCTGGTTGCGTTCATAATGATCCAACTGCTGACGGCCACTACCTGGGTCCAGGCGGACGATCTCTTAAAGCCGGTCACGCCGCCGACCACCAAACCCGCCGAAGAAAAAATCCCGCCCGGCATCACCCACTACATGGGCCGCGAGATCGCCCAGACCATGCACTTCACTGGCGCGCCCTGGCTTGTCCGCGAATCGCGCGAGCGTGAGGAAGATTGCACCACCATGCTCAAACATCTGGGTGTGAAGCCCGGCATGAATGTCTGCGATCTGGGTTGTGGAAACGGCTTCTACGCTCTCAAACTCTCGCCGATGGTCGGAGACGACGGCAAGGTGTACGCGGTTGACATTCAGAAAGAGATGCTCGACATGCTGGCCAAGCGTGCTGGGTCGGCCAATGTGAAAAACATCGTCGAGGTTCTTGGAACGGTCGCCGATCCAAAGCTCCCGGACG
>JBBRHH010000495.1:0-4704 GCA_038222915.1 Tepidisphaerales bacterium | reverse complement strand
TGCGCAATGTCGAACAGGCCGCACCAGAAGAAGCGCAACGAATGCTGGGAGATGTGCTGGAACCGTTGGATCCAGACCCCGAAAACGACGACGGCGCGGAATAATCCGCGCCGTCAGTTGACACTTGACACGCCCGAGGCTGTCGCCTCAGCCGCTTACATCACGGTCCCGGATCCGGACCTTCGTGGAATGGAGGCGCTGGCTCAAGCATGGGGCCGCCGTGTGGCTCGACGTTGCCCGGTGCCAGGTTGCTGCGGCGACGGCTGTAGAGGAAGTAAACAAACAGCCCGATCGCACCCCAGATAAGAAAGAGTTTGATCGTGTACCAGCCTAGGCTGGCAAACAGCAGGACGCAACCGGCCATCGCCAACGGGCCGACGACCCAGACCATCGGGGTCTTGAATGGCCGGCCCCGGTTGGGCTGGCTCCGACGAAGCATCAGCACGCCAAGCGCGACCATGAAGAATGCGAACAGGGTCCCCGAGTTGGAAATGTCGGCCAACGCTCCGACCGGGAACACTGCCGCGAATAGCGATACGACAATGCCGGTGATGATGGTGACGACGTGCGGCGTATGGAACTTTGGATGCACCTTGGCGAAGGCTTTCGGCATCAGTCCATCACGAGCCATGGTGAACAGGATGCGGGTCTGCCCAAAGATCATCATCAACACCACCGAAGGCAATGCGATGATCGCTGCTGCAGCGACCCAGTTGCCGATTTGCGGGTGACCGATGGTGCGCAGGACGAAGGCCAGTGGTTCCTTCGACTGAGACAGGGGGCCCCCCGGCTGGGCTCCCACAGCGCCTACTGCGGAGTAAGCAACCAGCAGATAGAAAACAGTGCAGATCGCCAGCGAACCGATCAGGCCGATCGGGATGTTTCGATTCGGATTCGTGGTTTCTTCCGACGCCGTGGAAACCGCATCAAAGCCGACGAAGGCGAAGAAGATCGAGGCCGCCGCACCCAACACGCCGGTGCCGGACAGCGGCGTGCCCCAGCCATTCGGCAGCAACGGTACGAAGTTTGCGTGATTGCCCATGGCAACTGGCAGGACGAGGACGACGAAAGCCGAAAGCGCGATGATCTTGACCATCACCAGCACGGAAGTGAACTTCGCGCTTTTAGAGGTGCCGATCACCAGCAGCCACGTCACGAATAGTGAAATGGCGAACGCCAGCAGGTTGAATCCACCCGCTGCCGTCGTGCCATCAGGTAGGGTGATCGTGTCACCCGGGCCTGCGGTCAACGCAATCGGAAGCCCATGTCCGTTGGCTAACAGGAAGCCATTGATGTATCCCGACCAGCCAACCGCCACCGCACTGGCCGCGACGGCGTACTCGAGAATCAGCGCCCAGCCCACCATCCAGGCGATCAATTCACCAAGCACTGCATAGGAGTAGGTGTAGGCCGACCCCGCGACCGGGACCATCGCCGCGATTTCAGCGTAGACCAGCGCAGTCATCGCGCACACGAAGCCGGCGATGATGAAGCTGTACATCATGCCCGGGCCGGCTTTCTGCGCCGCAACCGAGGTCAGCACGAAGATGCCGGTGCCGATGATCGCCCCGATGCCGAGCATCGTCAGCGAGAACGCCCCGAGCTGCCGTTTCAGGCCGCGCTTTGCCGCGGTTTCCAGGATCTGGTCTAGCGGTTTCACGCGGTCAAATAACATCCTGATCTCCTCTGTGGCTGTCGGCGGCGGACGTCGAAAATGAGTGATGACGCGCCACGTATTGCGGCGCCTGGTCGCGGGCTACCTTAGCCCAGGGTGGCGGGTGGCACAAGCACGTCAGGCGGGGTTGCGGCGGTTATGCTGGCGTCCCTGTTTTTGTCGGTAATCGATGATGGATGCACTCTTCCCCAAGCTGGGCGACGCGCTCGATCAATACGCTGCAGCATGGCCGGCCGAGCTGGGCACTTCGCAGTTGTATCGAGCCTTTCTCGCGAGCTCAAGCGATGTCTTCGAGCGTTCGCACGGGGTCGGCCATTTCACCGGCGCAGCATGGCTGATCAGTGCCGACGAAACACGCGTGCTGCTGACCCATCACCGCAAGCTCGACCGCAGGCTGCAACTGGGTGGGCGGAAGATTTCAGAAGTCGCACAGGACGAAGCAGCCGACGATTCGGTGCGGCGGATGAAACGGGGAAGTGGCTGGAACAAGCGAATTGGCAGATGGGCTAGCTGCCAGGAAACTTGTCTGAAAGCCCTGTCTTTGGATCAAATTCCTTAAGCAATGCCGAAATATCCAGATTGCGGGAATACCGCTTTTTGAGCTTAGCAAGCTGTTTTGGCAAACCTCGGCAACTTGTAATGACCATTCTTTTGATTTCCGCGGCACGTTCTGCGTCGAAAGGAGGTTCACCAAGCCAGTGATAGCAACTTTCACTCTTGTTGATGAAGGCAGAGATATCAGCAGGCCATTGAGTCTCAGCCGACGATAAAGAGGGTGCCGCGAACAGCGCGGTTGCGACGATCAAAATGAAAGATTTCACGCGATAGCACCAAGAGTCTGAATCATGTTGAATCCGAGTCGTCTCACAAGCTTCAAACTCTGCCAGCAAACTCCCCGGTCAACGTATTCACCCACACACGTTCCCCGCTTCCGATGTACTCGGGGACCTGGATCTCGATGCCAGTGTTCAGGCGCGCGGGTTTCGGGCGCTTGGTCGCGGTGCCGCCCTTGAGTTCGGGCGCGGTCTCGGCGACGGTCAGGATCACGCTGCTCGGCAACTGCAGCGCGACCGGGGCGTCGTCGATGATCTGCACGTAGCAATCCTCCAAGCCTTCGCTGATGTAGCCAGCGGCGTCGCCGACCACGTCGGCGTCAAGCTGGTACGGCGTGAAATCCTCGGCGTCTAGAAACACGAAGGCTTCGCCATCCTTGTAGGAGAAGTTCACCTGACGTCGGCTGAGTTCGACTTCCTTGAGTTCGTCCTCGGCGCCCAGGCTAAGGTCGAACTTGTTGCCGCCCGGCACGCTGTACAGGGTCAAGCGAATCTTCAAGTTGCCGCCGCGGCCTTGCGGCGAACTGCGCTCGATGTCGCGCACCTGGTACACGGTGCCGTTGTGTTCGACCACGTTGCCTTTCTTTACGTCATAGGCTTTCATTGCGGGATATTTCGTGCGGAGTGTTTGCGGGTGTCGTATCGCTTGTCCCAGACAAACCAATATAGGTAGCCCAAGATAAGTCCGTCGATCAGGCTGATAACAGCCTGGATGGCAAGCGTCTTTGCTGTGAGTGAGTTCGGCCAATGCATCAAGTAGGGAAGGGCGAGTCCCATCAACAGAAACATCATTCCACCAAAGCCCAGAACTCCCCATTTTAGGATGAAGTTCCACTTTCCCTTGGCGCGTATGGCTTCCCAAGCCTTGATGTGCTTTTCTTGGCGTTCGGACATGTCCCCATTCTCCTGTCGTTGAATCACTTCGGCGCCAACCTTACCGCGCCATCCAGCCGGATCGTTTCGCCATTCAGATAACGGTTCTGCAGGATGAAGTCGACCGTGTCGGCGAATTCCTCGGGCCTACCCAATCGCGAAGGAAACGGGATCGAGGCCGACAGCGACTTCTGCACGTCGTCGGGCATGCCATCGACCATCGGCGTCCAGAAGATGCCAGGCGCGATCGTCATCACGCGGATGCCGAAGCGCGCCAGCTCGCGCGCCATCGGCAAGGTCATGCCGACCACGCCGCTTTTCGATGCCGAGTAGGCGGCCTGTCCGATCTGGCCATCGAATGCGGCGACACTGGCGGTGTTGACGATCACCCCGCGCTCGCCGTCCTCGCCCGCCTCGTTGTGTTGCATCAGCGCCGCGGCGCCCTTGGCGACGTTGAAGCTGCCGACCAGGTTCACCATGATCGTGTTGCTGAAATTCTTCAACGGCATCGCGCCGTCGCGGCCCAGCACGCGGCCCGCGCCAAGGATGCCGGCGCAACTCACCGCGACATTCAAGCCGCCGAGTGCGTCCTTCGCTGCGGCGAGATTGGCGGTCACGTTGGCCTCATCGCTGACATCGGTGCGGAAATAATGCGCATTGCCGATACCGAGTTCGGCGGCGGCAGTCCCACCCTTGTCGTCATTGATATCGAACAACGCTACCTTGCCGCCGCCCGCGACGATGTGTTTGGCCACCGCGAGACCGAGTCCGGAAACGCCGCCGGTGACGACGGCACGCACATCTTGAATTTGCATGGGGGTCCTGATTGAAAGAGCTAGCCGGATATTTTACCGGAGGCTGGGCTAGAACGACTGCTCTTGCTCGTCATTCCGGCGGTTTTCAACAGCAAAGCTGGTCAAGCCGGAATGACGAGCAAGGGCGGAAGGCGCCGCTTTTTCCTTGGGAAAGCTCGATTCACTATGTCTCTAAAGATTCAACAGATAAAACGTATTGCATCCGCCATGCCCGGTCGCACCCATCGGCGCGGCAATGCGGGTGAATCCGTGCCGCTCGTACAACCGCATCGCCGCGTCCATTCCGCGCAGGGTTTCCAGGTAGCAACGATGGAAGCCGTGATCGCGTGCGGCATCCAGGCACTTGGCCATCAACGCCGTCCCGGCACCGAGGCCGCGCAGTTCCGGCAGGAAATACATCTTGCGCAGCTCGCAGACATCGGCGTCGCCGCCTTCCAGTGGCGCGATGCCGCCGCCGCCTGAAATATGCCCATGGTCGCCATGCTCGACCACGAAATACGCCGCGCGT
>JBBRHH010000494.1:0-4704 GCA_038222915.1 Tepidisphaerales bacterium | reverse complement strand
GCCAGGGCGTCGTGGTGCCGCGCTGATATTTCCAAGATAGACTCAAAGCGGCGGGCTTACACCCGCCGTTTTTGTTGACCCGCCTACGCGCGCCGCTTACCGCCCCGCCAGCTGGTCGGCGAAATACGCGATGGTCTTGCGATAGATCGTTGCCCTGTTCCATTCGCGCATGGCGTCGAAATTCGGCGAGCCTTCGTGATAGTCGCCGCCGGCCTTGTAGCCGCTGGTCTTCAGCAGATTTGCGGTGGAGGCCAGCACATCCGGCACCGAGCGCCGTAAGTCCACATGGCCATTGCCGTCGAAATCCACGCCGTACTTGATATACGACGACGGCAGAAACTGGGTCTGGCCGATCTCGCCCGCATATGCGCCGACCATGTCGCTCAAAGGCAGATCGCCGCGCTGCACGATCTTCAGCGCAGCCAGCAATTCGCCCTGAAACAATTCGGTGCGGCGGCAATCATGCGCCATGGTGGCCAGCGTCCGCATCACCGGCAGCTTGCCGGTGTCGCCCTTGCCGAAATCGCTTTCCAGTCCCCAGATCGCGACCACGATCTCGGCCGGCACGCCGAAGCGCTGCTCGATACGCGACAACAGCGAAGCATTACGAAGCAGCATGTTCTTGCCGGCGGCGATGCGCTGCGGGCTGACGCGGGTCGAGACATATTGCTCGAAGGTCTTGTTGAAGGTGCCGCGCTGGCGGCGGTCAAAACTTAAAACCGCCTGATCCTGCGTCACGCCGGAGAGCGCTGAATCGATCACGCCCCGCGAGACGCCTGCGGCCGCCGCCTCTTGGGACATGGCGGCGATGAAACTGTCGAAATCGCCACCGCATTTGGCAGCGGTTGCGGGGGTGGAAATTACAAAAGTAATGAGCGCCATCGCGCCCAGATGACCGGTAATCCGTCTAAGCATGAGAAATTCCTGTTGCACCGCCCCTTTCATATTGCCGTGCAATAAGGCTTTTTCGCAACGCCAAATGCCATTCGCCAGAGGCCGCGAGGTCATGTGATACAGGATGTACACAAACCAAAGCCGGATCAGAACGGGCATGATCGAGATTTTGTTTCACGGATTTGGCGCAACCGACATCGCGCTGCTGCTCAACCGTCTGGTGCTCGGGATATTTTTTCGCAATCTCGGGCTTTCACAAGCTGTTCATCGCCAAACGCCATGCCGAATTCCGCAAAACGTTGGCCAAGGCCGGCGTCCCCATGCTGGGCGTTATGGAATGGTTCGTCGCGGCGGTCGAGTTTCTCGGCGGCCTTGCGGTGGCAATCGGCCTGCTCGCACCGCTGGCAGCACTGGGCCTGCTGATCATATCGCTCGTCGCGTTGCTGACAATCGGCGTCGAAAAACTTCCCAAGCAGCCGCTGAACGCTGCCGACACTTTTGACAGCGTGCTCTATCTGCCGGAGGTTCTCTACATTGCCATGGCGGCGCTTGTGATCCTCGCAGGACCGGGCGCCTTTAGCATCGACCGCACGTTGGCGTTCGCGCGGTTTTAGGCGTGGATTGGACCGAACCGGCCAGCCGGTTTCAACTTCGTCCGATCATGGTATCATCCGCGACGGGACGATGAGGTGTGAGCCCGATGAACTCTCAAGTCTTCCTGCGACGCTCGCTGAAATTCCTGCACACGATCGGCGCCATCGGGCTGATGGGCGCGATGGCGTGCCTGCTGGTCATGCATGTCTACACGCCGCCGCCAGCCAAGCTTGCCGAATACGCGCTGATGCGCGGCGCGATGGGTGCGATCGGCACTTGGGTGTTCCTGCCGTCATTCGTGCTGACGCTGGTCGCGGGGCTTTTGGCGATTGCGGCGAACCGCGCGTTTCACAACGCCGGCTGGGCGTGGGTGAAACTCGCGACGGGCCTCGCCGTGTTCGAGGGAAGTTTTGTCGGCGTCATCGGCCCGATGCAGGAGGAAGCCGAACAAATCGCGCTGGCGCTGGCGGGCAAGGCCGACGTCGCGACGCTGGCGCAATCGCTCAGTGCCGAACAAGGCACGCTGTGGCTGCTGATCGCAATCGCTGCGGTGAATGTCGTGCTCGGCGTGTGGCACCAAGCCTTTATCAGCCCGACCGACCATTGCTCCGCGAAAATCCCTAACGACGGGTGCGCCAACTGGCGATTTCCATCGTTTGCACTGAAATAACACGTGGAACGAAACAAGATTAACGCGCAAAACGCCAATTCCATCCACGCCGCCATCCGAACTTCGTCCGGTCACCTCGACTTTTATAAAACCCGACTCACGCAAAAGCCGTTGAGCTAAACGTTCAAAGGCTGCGGGCGCCATTGTTCCAAGAGCTTGTAGTGCCTTCTCGAGCCAAGTCTCTTCTTCTTCGAGTTCGTTATCGTCGTTAGCTTGCTTCTCATGATTTGAAATCCCTAGTCTGTTTCTTTCAGCATTGACCCGGCTAAAGACATCCAACGCCTCTTTTTCCGTCATCTTCTCGCCGCTGTCGGTGATCGACCAGACGGCTCTTTCGCTATTCTCTAAAGCTCTAACTTTTTTAAGGTAGGTTCGCACCCACGCTAGTCTATATTGAAACTCCGTACGACCGGTTGACTTATGGGGAATTGAAAGAAGCTCTGGAGAAATATTCATTTCCTCTGCAACGCCTTCCTCGATCTCTTCAATCGTCGCCGATCCACCACTTTCACGGACGACTTTGAGAGTGGGAAAAACATAAAGAGGGTAACGAGGAAGGTCTGATTTCTTATTCAAGCAAACTAGCCTCATAAGTTGCGCTTAGATGTAACTAAAACAAAAAACCCGGCAGCAGCCGGGTTTAAATTGAATCAATTATCCAAGAAGCTCCGTAGCTTCCTTGATCGTGACGGATGCTTCAGCTTGCGCAACGCCTTCGCCTCGATCTGACGAATACGTTCGCGCGTCACGCTGAACTGCTGGCCGACTTCTTCCAGCGTGTGGTCGGTGTTCATGCCGATGCCGAAGCGCATGCGCAGCACGCGCTCCTCACGCGGCGTCAGCGACGCCAGCACGCGGGTCGTGGTTTCGCGAAGGTTGCTCTGGATCGCGGCGTCAATGGGCAGGATCGCGTTCTTGTCCTCGATGAAATCGCCGAGATGCGAATCTTCCTCGTCGCCCACCGGGGTCTCAAGCGACAGCGGCTCCTTGGCGATCTTGAGAACCTTGCGCACCTTCTCCAGCGGCATTCCCAATTTTTCGGCGAGTTCTTCCGGCGTCGGCTCGCGGCCGATTTCGTTGAGCATCTGGCGCGAGGTGCGGACGATCTTGTTGATGGTCTCGATCATGTGCACCGGAATTCGGATGGTGCGCGCCTGATCTGCGATCGAGCGCGTGATGGCCTGACGAATCCACCACGTCGCATAGGTCGAGAATTTGTAGCCGCGGCGATATTCGAATTTATCGACCGCCTTCATCAGGCCGATATTGCCTTCCTGAATGAGATCGAGGAATTGCAGGCCGCGGTTGGTGTATTTCTTGGCGATGGAAATCACGAGGCGCAAATTCGCCTCCACCATTTCCTTCTTGGCCTGACGCGCTTCGCGCTCGCCCTTCTGCACGCCGTGGACGATCTTGCGGAATTCGCCGATCTCCAGACCCGTGAGTGCGGCCAGTTCTTGAATCGCGAGGCGCAAATCCTTGATCTTGTCTTTTTCGACCGCGACGAAATTCTTCCAGCCCTTGGCGGCCAGTTTCGAGACGCGATTGAGCCAGCGCGGATCGAGTTCCGAGCCTTGATAATTCTTCAGAAAGTCTTCGCGGCCGACGCCGTGCGAGTCACCAAGACGAAACAGCCGACCCTCGAACGACACCAGCTTCTTGTTGATGTCGTAGAGCTGCTCGACGAGTGAATCGATACGCGCCTGGTTCAGGCGCAGCGACTTCACCTCGACGATGATTTCGTCCTTCAGCTTCTTGTATTTGCGCTCCTGCGAAGGCGACAGCGATTCGCTCTGCAATTGGTTGGCGATGTCTTGTTCCTGCAAACGACGCAGCTTCTTGTAGCTATCGGCAATTTTGTCGAAGGTCTCGACCACCTTCGGCTTGAGTTCGGCCTCGATAGCCGCAAGCGACATCTGGTTCTCGAACTCGTCGTCGTCGTCTTCCTCGGTTGAAGGCGCCGCGGCTTCTTCGCCGTCAGCCCGGAATGGCGTTGCGGATGGAGGGGCTGCCGGAGGCGACGCCGACGGAGGAACTGCCGCCTGCGACGAAATCACCTGCACGGTGCCGTCCGCATTGATGATCGCGTTCGTCGGCTTGCCGTCGGGACCGACGGGGCCAGCGATCATCGCCGGGTTCATATTGTTCTTGGCGTCGGGGCCTGCGTAAGTCGCCTCAAGATCGATGATGTCGCGAAGGAAAATTTTCCCTTCGTTCAACTCGTCGCGCCAGATGATGATGGCCTGAAACGTCAGCGGGCTTTCGCAAAGTCCTGCGATCATCGCCTCGCGACCGGCCTCGATGCGTTTTGCGATGGCGATTTCGCCCTCGCGCGACAGCAACTCGACGGTGCCCATCTCGCGCAGATACATGCGAACGGGATCGTCGGTGCGCTCGCCGGGTTCGGATTTCTTGACTTCGGTGACGGCCTTGGAGGTGACTTCGACCAACTCGTTATCGGTCTCGTCGTCGGCCTCGTCCTTGGTTTCCTCGTCGCTGTCGCCGTCGTCGGATTCCGAGACGTTGATGCCCATGTCGGAGAGCAT
>JBBRHH010000493.1:0-4709 GCA_038222915.1 Tepidisphaerales bacterium | reverse complement strand
CCTCAGCGTACAGGGCGACGCCGCCCAGGCCTCCGAAATGAGCGAGGCCGAGGACGTCGTTCGCATCATGACCATCCACGCCGCCAAGGGTTTGGAATTTCCCGTCGTCTTCATTCCCGACGTCGGCAAGATGATCAACCTGCAGGACTGCGCCGGCGACATCCTCGCCGATCGCGAAGCGCTCCTGGGCATGTCCGTCGTCGACGAACACAAGCAGGTGAAATACCCGTCGCTGGCCCGACGACTCGTCGCCGATCGCCTCCGTCAGCAATCACTGGCCGAAGAAATGCGCGTGCTCTACGTCGCCAGCACAAGGGCCCGCGAGCACCTGATTCTCGTCGGCTCCGCAAAAGAAGACGCCGACGAAACCTGGGCCAGGCGCTGGAGCGGCCACGCCGGCCCACTCCCCATGCAAACGGTTCTCGACGCGAAAACCATGCTGGACTGGATCGGCCCCGCAGCCGTCTTGTCCAACGGCGGAATCGAAATTCATCATCACACCGAACCCCAGTTAATCGAGTGGCGCACCGCCGCCCAGAAAAAGGTCCGCCCCACGGGAATCGCCCAGGACGACCCGCTTGCCCAGCTTCGCCCCTTCGACAACGTGCCGCCGGAAAGTCCCGTTGCCCGCACGGTGATCGACCGGCTGACCACCCACTACGCCCATCGATCTTTCTGCACCCTGCGCGCCTCCGAATCCGTCACGTCGTGGACCAAGACACAAAGCATCGTCGATGACCGCCCCCCCGCCACAACACTCTTCGGGATCGAAGAGCCGGGCGATTTTCAGGTTCCCCTGCTCTTCGAAAGCCTGTTGCCCCAGCCGGGGTTCCTGGCGAAGGAACGTGTTATTTCCGCCGCCGACAAGGGCACCGCCGTTCATCTGGTCCTGCAGCACATCGACTTCTCCCGCCCGTGCACCAGGCAGGACCTGTCCGAGCAGATCGCCCAGCTCAAGCAACGAAACCTCGTCAGCGAAGCCCAGGCCAACGCCGCCGATCTCGACACCATTGGCTGGCTCATCAAGAGCAACGCCGGCCAACTCCTCCGCCAAAACGCGAAAACGCTGCGCCGCGAGCAGGCCTTCAATTACGCGCTACCGCCCGAAGTATTTGGAGCCAGCAAGAGCAATGATCCCCTCGACCGCGTGATGATCCGCGGCCGCATCGACGCCATGGTCCCCGCCGATGGCGGCTGGATCGTCATCGACTACAAAACCGACAACGTAAGCGGCAAGGCCATCGACAAGCGCACCGACTATTACAAGGGACAGATGAGCCTCTACCGCGACGCCCTCGAAAAAATCATCCTCGCCCCCGTAACCGGAATTTATCTGGTCTTCCTGACGCCGCGCCAGGTGGTGGAGCTGTGACTTATGTTATTCCACCGGATACAGCCAGACCCAGTCCATGCAGTGGAGTGTACCGTCCCGCGTCCTCGCGCGACAATTTCACAAACCAGCCGGCAGAAAATTAAAATTAATTGTCCATCGCAGAGCCACTTTCCCGCAACGACGCGCGACAACATCCACTTCGATTGCTTGGCGGTTTACCCGCCTCATGGTAGACAGAAGACTCTGAACATGTCCGAACAGTCCACAATCCTGCTCGCCGGCGGCGGCACTGGCGGTCACCTGTATCCAGGCGTGTCGGTCGCCCAGGCTCTCCAACGCCTTCTCCCAAACGTCAAGCCGCTTTTCCTCTGCACTAACCGGCCCGTCGACAAGGCCATTCTCGAACCAACCCATTTCGAATTTGTGCCCCAACCCATCGTTCCGCCGGTCCGCACCGTGACCGGCCTTCTCAAGTTCTGGAAGTCGTGGCGCGAAACCAAAGACCTTATCCGCCGCGTCCTCGTCGAACGAAAAGCCATCGCCGTCCTGGGCCTCGGCGGTTACGCAGCCGGCGTCGCCGTCAAACTCGGCGCCTCTGCCGGCCTCCCCGCCGCCATCCTCAACCCCGACGTCATTCCGGGCAAAGCAAACCAATATCTCCTGAAATATGTGAAGGTCGCCTGCTGTCAGTTCCAGGCGACCACCGAGCACGCCTCCGCCGCCGATCGACCGAAACTGCGTATGACCGGCTGCCCGGTCCGCACCGAGATGACGCCGCTGCCGCCGCGCGCCCAAGCCGCCCAACGTCTCGGCCTCGACCCCGCCCTGCGAACCTTCGTCATCACCGGCGCGAGCCAGGGCGCTAAGAGCGTCAACGAAGCCATCCTCGCCGCCCTTCCCGATCTGAATCTCCAGGGCTGGCAGATCCTTCACCTCGCCGGCCGCGACCACGCAACCACCGTATTAAAAGCCTATCGCGAGAAAGCCCAGCCGGCCCGGGTCATCGACTTCACCCCTGAAATGGCCGACGTCTGGGCCGTCGCCGATCTGGCACTCTGTCGCGGCGGCGGCAGCACCTGCGCAGAACTGATCGCCTGCGGCATCCCGTCCATCCTCATGCCCTATCCTTTCCACAAAGACATGCACCAACGCGCCAATGCAAAGGTTCTCGCCGACGCTGGCGCTGCCGTCCTTCTCGACGATCTAAAACAGTCGCTCAAGAACGCAAGGCAACTCACGCCATTACTCAGCCCCCTGCTCCACGACGCACCGCGCCGTCAGGCAATGGCCGCCGCCGCAAAATCACTCGGCCGACCCGACGCCGCCGACGCCGTCGCCAAAGTGCTGCTCGAATTAACATCGTCAACAATGCCCACCGAACCCGTCGCCGGCCATTCTTGAATTTCGGGGGAATCGATGGCCTCACGCAAAACAAAAAAGCCCGACCCCACCCAAAAGCGCGACCTCTCAAATTGGGCGTTTCTCTTCGCTATCCTCCTCGTCATCGCCCGCGCCCTGATGACCGAGTCCGTCCGCGAACCCAACGAAGTCGTCCCCGGAAGCGAAGGCGCTCCGCGCGGCATAGGCCCCGCCGCCAGCATTGGCATGAACCTCCTCATGTGCATGCCGGCCCTCCTCATCCTGATCCGACGGGTGATCGATCGCACATCTCCCAAAGGATGGAACGGGATCAACACGGCAATGGCCGGCCTCGCTCTGTGTCTCGCGCTCAGCCCGCTCTGGGCAGGCGACAAATTCGCCGCGGCCATCTCCGCCTCCAGTTTTATCGCCGCCCTCGTCCTCCTCTGGACCTTTTCGCAAGTCGTAAAAAGCTGGCTGCAACTGCGCCTCATCGCCGCCGTCGCCTTCGGCCTGTTACTCCTCTACTCCACCGCCGGCCTCGAAAAAGTCTTCGTCGACTACCCTGCCACAGTAAAGATGTGGAAGGATCCGACCAGCCCCGTCAGCCGCGAAAGGTATCTGAAGGAACACAACCTCAAACCCACCGACTTCGGGTTTCAGCAGTTCGAACGAAAGCTCCTCAGCAACGAAATCTACCCCTTCACCCGATCACCCAACTCCTACGCCGCCGCACTCGTGCTGATGGGAATCGTCTCCGCGGGCGTTGCCGTCCAGCGCTACCGCGACCACGACGGACTTGGTTGGATCGTCGCGGTCATTCCGGTCTTGCTGCTGGCAGCACTCGCACTCGCTTACACCCACAGCCGCACGGCATGGGCAACCGCAGTCTGCGCCGCGGCGTTGTTCATCCTCCTATCGCGCAGCAGCCTCCGACAATGGCTGCAGGCCAACGCCCGCCGCGCCTACTTCATCGGACTGACCTGCTTTGTCCTTGGCGCAGCCGCAGTGATCGGCCACGGCCTCTACCATCACAGCCTCCCCGGCAAGAGCCTCACCTTCCGCTGGTACTACTGGACCGGCGCAGCCAGGCTCGTGCAACAACACCCACTAGCGGGCATCGGCTGGGACAACTTCGGCGAACGCTACTTGCAGGTGCGCCTCGCCAAAGCGCCCGAGGAAGTGAAAGATCCGCATGACTTCATAGTCAAAGCTTTCGCCGAACTCGGCATTCCCGGCGGGATCCTGATGTTGGCATGGATGGCTTCTCTATGGCGTGGCTTGACGCAGCCACTGACGTCATCGAACACCAGCCCCCCACTTACGCTCAAAACGATCGGCATACTCGCAACGCTCGCCATCGGCCTGAACGCGCTCATCGCCATCGACTTCTCCACAACCGGCGGCGACACGACCGCCGCCAATGCCACGATCATCCTTGAGCTGTTCCGACGATTCATCGCACTGATTTTCTTCCTCACCGCGATGGGCCTCGCCGGCATGCGATCGGCGCGCGAGCAGTACCTGGACGATCGCCCGGCCCCATGGATTCTCTACGGCATCCTGATCGCCCTGGCCCTCTTCCTTCTGCACAACCTCCTCGAGTTCTCGCTTTTCGAGCCAAGTCTGATGTTCGTCTTCGCCATGCTGGCAGGCGGAGCGCTCGGAATGCGACCCCCCGAACCGCGCGCCCGACCTGGTCGCAAAGCCCCCGCCATGATCCTCACTAGCGCCGGTCTGCTCATGGCCTTCGTTACCATCGCACTCTGGATACCCACGATCGTAGCAGAGTCATACGCCGCCGATGGCGACGCCCTGGAGCGAGCCGCGATCGGACCCCAGATCAACAGTGCGTCGCTGGCCGCCGCCAAACTCTATTCTCAAGCCGCCGCCGAACAGCCGCTCAATGCCGTCTATTCATTCCGCGCGGCATTGGCGCTCACCCAAGCCGGCGCTCCTGCCGACGAAGTACGCCAGCTTCTTCGCACCGCGGTCGCAAAGGATCCATACAACGTCG